>JAYYTT010000038.1:0-10823 GCA_036344375.1 Acidobacteriota bacterium
CACACGGCATCTTTCGCCGGCTCTGAAAGGACTCATGATCGTGGTCGGTGACCACGATGGTGCAACAATGACGCTGGGGGCATTCGACCGAGGCCCGTATGATCTGTAGTGGGGAATTACGACTTGGGTCCAGAAACGTGGCCGGGAGATTGGCCCTTCTTCTGATTACTCTTATTTGGTTGCCCGCATGCGCCGGGTCCCCGTCACCGCCGGTGAGCACAGTTCCATCTCCCCCAGCACCCGCTGAACCAATCAACAAAGTTGCGGATCTGCTCAGTGAGGCCGAAAGCTACTTCCTGCAGGGAGAGGAAGCCTACCGCCGTAGTGAGTATGGAACCGCCGATGACCGATTCCCGAGAGCTCTCGACGTGTATCTTGATGCCAACGTCACACCGAGCGACCGGGACGCGTTGCACGCCGCGCTAATTGACCTCTTCAACCGCATCCATGTTGTCATGACTTTTGATGGGCTAATTGCTGGCCCAGATGAGATCGTTTCGGTCGAGGAAGATGAGTTGCCGTCTCCAAATGTAGAGGATCTGGCAGATCTGCACGCTCGCCTTGAAGCTTTACCTCCGGAGCTTCCAAAATTCTCAATGCCAGTACCATCGCCTCTTGAAAATGAACGCGTCGAATGGGCACTTGCCTATCTGTCTGGAGTGCGCAAAGAAGTTATTGAGGAAGGCCTGTCACAGGCCACCCGATACATGCCTATGATCGAGTCAATTTTCGACGAAGTCGGCATACCGCGAGAACTGGGCTGGACTCCACTTATTGAGAGTCTCTTTAAGAACACTGCGTATTCACACGCTGCGGCAAGTGGCATGTGGCAGTTCGTCAGCGGCACGGCCCGGCTCTACAACATGAAGGTAGGCCCAAATGTAGACGAGCGCCGTGACCCAATCATATCAACTCGCATGGCTGCGATCTTCATGCGCGACCTTTATGAGGAATTCCAGGATTGGTCACTTGTGCTTGCTGCCTATAACGCCGGCAAGGGCCGCATTGGTAGAGCCATGCAAAGGACCGGCGCGACCGATTACTGGACTCTGTCGGAACGTCGTGCCATCCCACGTGAAACTCGTGATCATGTCCCAAAGGTTTACGCTGCCATCTTGATGGCCAATGACCCAGAGTTCTACGGCCTGGAAGTGACACAACTTCCACCTTATGTTTATGACGAATCGATAATGGAAGCGAATACGGACCTACGGCTAGTCGCTGATCTCAGCGGTCTAACATTGGAAGAAATTCGCGAGCTCAACCCCCACATCATGGCCTGGGTGCCTGAAGGATATCCGGTACGGATTCCGTCAGGGTCCCAGCTGGCCTTCGAAAACGCGCTTGCCGAAGTTCCAAAGGCTGAGCGGATCGCATTTCTGAGCCATGTTGTTGCGAGTGGCGATACTCTCTCCGAGATCGCTGGTATTTACGGGACACGACAGTCCGCTATTGTGGAAGTCAATAACTTGAGAAATCCTAATAGACTGAGCATCGGCCAAAGATTAATTATCCCGGTCGGACCTGAAGCGCGCCCTTATAGAGCTCAGCCAGTAGCAGGGTTCAATACAGGTGAGCGGACGACTTACCGAGTGCAACGCGGCGACGAACTTTGGGGAATTGCCCAAAACTTCCGAACCACAGTGGGCCACCTGATGCGATGGAATGACCTGGCCAGTGATCGTATCTACCCAGGGGACACGTTGATCGTCTATTACGGGGTCCGTAGCAATATGGCAACGCCTGTAGCACTCGAGAGTTCATCTACAAAGACTTCCAGTCCCCTCCCAAGTAACTTGAATACCGACAACCCAACGCCAGAAACGACTACAAACAGCGAGCGCGGCATTTACACAGTGCGTCGTGGGGACAATTTTTCCGCTATCGCCCAGCGCTATGACGTCACCGTAGCTCAGCTCAAGCTCTGGAATAACCGCCAAAGCAATACCATCTTTCCGGGAGACAAACTCGTAGTTTATTCACCAGCATTTTCCAATTCTCCGGTAAATACTACTGGCGGAATGACCAACGTCCAGAGCTATATCGTACGGCGAGGTGACTCACCTTATGAGATCGCTCAACGCTACGGTGTCGGGCTTGACGCCCTTTTAGTTGCAAACGGCTTGTCGCGCCGGAGCAATATTTACCCCGGTGACGAATTGCAGATTCCGGGAGGCCGTGCCTCTTCACCATCTGTGTCCAACTACACGGTGCGCCGGGGTGACACACTAGGTGGTATTGCAGAAAATCACGGAATCTCTCTGAGGAGTCTCCTGCAGACTAATGGGTTATCGTCCCGTAGTGTCATCCATCCTGGGGACCAGATTCTCATTCCGCAGCGTTGACCCTAGCCCGCTGAATCACGGGCTGTCTTAACCGCCTTCATGCTGAGCCATGATTAACAACGTTCTCTCCAAGGTTTTCGGAACTCATAACGACCGCGAGCTGAAACGTATTAGTGAGGCGTTTTTAGGGCCGATTAACTCGCTTGAGCCCTCGATGGAAAAGCTTTCTGACTCTGACTTAAGTCGGAAGACTGAGGAATTCAAGGACCGGCTCGCCAACTCAGAAACGCTTGACGACATTCTTGTCGACGCCTTCGCCGTCGCTCGTGAGGCCGGTCGGCGAGTCCTTAATATGCGCCATTACGACGTACAGCTAATCGGTGGTGTCGTCCTGCATGAAGGGAAGATCGCGGAGATGGCCACAGGAGAAGGCAAGACGTTAGTTGCCACTCTGCCGGCCTACCTGAACGCACTAGCGGGCGGTGGGGTACACATCATCACTGTCAACGACTATCTGGCGCGTCGCGATTCCGAGTGGATGGGACCGCTCTACGAGTTACTCGGCTTAACTATCGGGAACATCCAACATGACATGCCCGACGATGATCGCCGGGTGGCTTATGGTGCCGACATTACTTTTGGCACCAATAACGAATTCGGCTTTGACTACCTGCGCGACAACATGAAGTTTCAAAGCGAAGACATGGTTCAGCCAACCCATAATTTCGCTATCGTTGATGAAGTCGATTCGATCCTGATCGATGAGTCGCGTACTCCACTCATTATTTCAGGCCCCGCAGAGCAATCGACAGAGCTTTACTACAAAGTCGACCGCTTGATACCAGCATTGAAGCTCGAGCGTGATTACGAAGTCGACGAAAAGAACCGCTCAGCGGCCCTCACCGAGGAAGGCGTCTCTCATTTAGAAAGGCTTCTCGGTGTAGACAATCTCTATGATGCCTCCCATATGGACCTGGTCCACCACTGCCAACAGGCGGTTAAGGCACACGCCCTCTTTAAGCGCGATCGAGACTACCTCCTGAAAGACGGCGAGGTGGTTATTGTCGATGAGTTCACTGGCCGCATGATGCCAGGCCGACGATGGAGCGACGGCCTTCATCAAGCAGTCGAGGCTAAAGAGGGCGTCAAGATCGCGCAAGAGAATCAAACTCTCGCTACGATCACATTTCAAAATTTTTTCCGAATGTACGACAAACTCGCCGGCATGACGGGTACGGCTATAACTGAGGCTCCAGAATTTCACAAAATCTACGACCTCGACGTACTGGAAATACCCACTAATAAGCCGCTGATCCGCGACGAGATGCCCGACGTGATTTTCCGTACCGAATCTGAAAAGTGGAAGGCTGCGGTTGAAGAAATCACCGAACAAAATGAGACAGGCCGTCCAGTTCTGGTCGGCACTACCTCGATTGAAAAATCTGAGAAGATCTCCAAGATGCTTGGCAAACGGGGCGTGAAACACGTCGTCCTGAATGCCAAACACCATGAGCGGGAGGCCGAAATTGTGGCGCTGGCCGGCCAGCAAGGCGCGGTGACCATCGCTACCAACATGGCAGGACGAGGGACCGACATCGTTCTCGGCGACGGTGTCAAGGAACTTGGCGGCCTGCATGTACTCGGTACCGAGCGGCACGAGGCCCGCCGCATCGACAATCAATTGCGTGGACGTACTGGACGCCAGGGCGACGCAGGATCATCGCAGTTCATCCTTTCACTTGAAGATGATCTCATGCGGATATTTGGGATGGACCGACTACAAGGTTTGATGGCCCGCCTGGGCATGGAGGAAAACGTGCCTATAGAAGACCGAATGGTTACCAAGGCGCTCGAACGTGCTCAGAGACAAGTTGAAGGGCGCAACTTCGAGACTCGCAAGCATCTCCTCGAATATGACGATGTAATGGAGAAGCAACGCCAAGCGATCTACGCAATGCGCCATGACCAAATGAGCGATGAAACGGCTCCCCGCCGTTTCGTGTTGGAAACAGCTGAAGACATCCTCGACTGGCTACTAGATACGCACTTCGACCCGGAGGCAGATCCGCTTGACTGGGAAACTGATGAGATGCGAACGCAGTTAAAGCATTTCTTTGGTCTTGGCCGGGAAGACTTCACAGTGGACCTCGATCAGGACAGCATCCAGGACATTCGCACGGAATTGATGGAAACGATTCGGGACCACTACCAAACCAAGGTTGACCGTATCGGTGAGGTCATAACGCAATTCGAAACCTGGATCTGCCTACAGGTCATAGACGCGCGTTGGAAGGAGCATCTCTACGCTCTTGACCGACTAAAAGAAGGCATCGGCCTCCGTGGCTACGGACAACGTAATCCACTCGTCGAGTACAAGCGCGAGTCGTTTGAAATGTACCAAGAAGTTCATGAGCGTATCTGTGGAGAGGTAGTTCGCTACGCTTTCCAACTTGAGCCGATGAGCCAAGAAGAGCGCCAGGCCCAGCTTGCCCAACAGCAGGCGGAAGCTAAACGAGTTCAGCGCGTCGCGGCGGCCGCTGGCGGATCTTCGTCCCCAACCGAGACTGTTGTCCGCCAGAACAAAAAGGTGGGGCGCAACAGTCCTTGCCCATGTGGAAGCGGCAGGAAGTACAAAAAGTGTTGCGGTCGTTAGCCGTATAGGCTTGCGAAATCTTACCGGTGTTGTACTGTGCGGCAATTACGCACAATACAGGAGCCGGGATGCTCACCGAGAACCTGCCGGTAGCTCTTACCTTCGACGATGTCCAACTCGTGCCCGCGCGCTCTGGTGTGCTGCCTTCAGAAGCAGACACCGAGACTCAGCTGACTGCCGAGATCAACCTTCGAATTCCTTTGCTGTCGGCTGCGATGGACACGGTCACTGAATCACGTATGGGGATCGCCCTGGCCCAACAAGGCGGCCTTGCGATCATCCACCGGAACCTGACGATCGAAGAACAAGCCGACGAAGTTGATAAGGTCAAACGATCGGAAAGCGGGATGATTGTAGATCCGATTACCATCGGTCCGGCTGAGCCTATCCACCAAGCGCTGGAGATGATGGCAAAGTTCAAGATTTCTGGTGTCCCGGTCACTGACCCGCAGGGCAAAGCCGTCGGCATACTTACCAATCGCGACGTGCGCTTCGAAGATGATCAGAACCGTCGGGTTGAGGAGCTAATGACACGAGACAATCTCGTCACCGTACCGTCAGGTACAACGATGGACGAGGCCGCTGAAATGTTGCAAAGGCATAAAATTGAAAAGCTTCTAGTGGTTGACGACCAAGGCTATTTGAAGGGCCTAATCACCGTCAAAGATATCCAGAAAGCAATCGACTACCCCCACGCCTCTAAAGACAACCTTGGTCGTCTTCGCGTTGGCGCAGCCATTGGAGTTGGCCCAGAATCCGAAGAACGGGCGGCTGCCTTGGTGCAAGCTGGTGTCGACGTCATCGTTGTCGATACGGCGCACGGACACTCCGAGTCAGTAATCACAACCGCTGGTGAGATCAAGAAGAAATTTGGCAGCATAAGTGTCATCGCTGGCAACATCGCCACTGGTGAAGCAACACGGGATCTAATTGAAGTCGGTGTCGACGCAGTGAAAGTTGGAATTGGTCCATCGGCGATCTGCACAACTCGCGTTGTGGCTGGCGCTGGAGTACCGCAAGTCACTGCTATCGCTGAATGCGCCCGCATCGCCAAAGAATGTAGCATCCCAGTTATTGCCGACGGCGGGGTCAAGTACTCTGGCGACATCGCCAAAGCAATCGCAGCCGGAGCCGATGTCGTCATGGTCGGCTCTTTACTCGCTGGTACGGACGAAAGTCCTGGCGAGATCGAACTGTACCAAGGCCGTGCTTTCAAAGCGTACCGTGGGATGGGGTCGGTCGGGGCCATGCGACACGGCAGCAAAGACCGGTATTTTCAGCGTGATGTCGACGAGGCGAAACTAGTCCCCGAGGGTATAGAGGGCCGCGTCCCCTACAAAGGCCCGGTCTCCGAAACCGTCCACCAGCTCATTGGGGGACTGCGCGCCGGCATGGGCTACTGCGGTTGCGCCAACATTGCCACCATGCAATCCGAAGCCCAGTTTGTACGAGTCACCACTGCTGGCTTACGGGAAGCCCACGTCCATGATGTCCAAATTACAAAAGAGGCCCCAAACTATCGCGTCGAGTAACCTCCTGACACGACGTCACTTCCTTAGCGGGACGCTAGCAGTCCCTATGGCTCCGTTGAGCGCCTGGCTACGACCGACTCAAACAACGCCCTACGCCGTTGTCCTCGGCACGGCCCAAGATGCCGGTGTACCGCAAGTTAATTGTTTCAACGAAAACTGCAACGCAGTACGACGCGGTGCTCGACCTGTACCAAGAGTCTCAAGCATCGGACTCGTGGACCCCTTGGCCGGAAAGCGCTTTATCTTGGATGCAACGCCAGACTTCGCATCCCAGGTGGGAGAGCTTCTGACACACCCAGCCGGAATAGCTCTACCAACGACCTCGATCCCACTCCAGGAACACCTTCATGGCATCTTTCTAACCCACGGCCATATGGGACATTACACTGGCTTGATTCACATCGGACGCGAGGGCGCTGCCGCCAACCGCTTGCCGTTGTACGTGTCGCCTTCAATGGCTTCGTATTTGAACGACAACGAGCCCTGGGCTTCCCTTGTTCAGAATCACCATGTCCAGCTTATGGTCCTTCAACCCGAGATTCGCCTAGTTCTCACCGATTCGTTAGCCCTGACGCCCTTTATCGTCGTGCACCGGCAAGAATTCACGGACACTCTCGGCTTCCTCATCCATGGTCCAGAGCGAACGCTGATGTTTGTTCCGGACGCAGACGTTTGGGAAGGTTGGAAAATTCCATTTGAACAGCTGCTTGATCGCAGCGACGCAGCTCTCCTCGATGGCAGCTTCTTTAGCCACGAAGAGCTCGGCCACCGACGTCAAGGCGACGTCCCTCATCCCCCGGTGATAGCTTCGATCGACCTTCTCAGCGGACGGGGAGGAGACCCAGAAATATGGTTTACCCACCTAAATAATACCAACCCGCTCTGGGACCCAAACAGCCATGAAAACTTGCTGGTAAGCAACGCGGGGTTTGGAGTCGCTCGCCGTGGCCAAATTTTTAAACTGTAGAAGGCTCTATAGAACCCTGATACAACCAGCTCACAGGTCCTCTGAAACCTGATTGTCAGCTAACTTGAGGCACTAAAGTGTCCAGCATTATCATGCGAGTCTCATCCTCAGTGGGGTGACAGTCAATCTCAACTATGACTGCGTCCACTATGTCCCAACCAGCCTCCTCTAACCGTTCTGCCCATTCGACTGCAACCACTTGGCCGTCACCGTAGATCTCTTCGAGGCCAAGATCCACCAATGAGTCGGGACTGAGGCGGTAAAGGTCAGCATGAAACAGACTGACTCTTCCTGGGTGCTCGTTAATAAGCGTGTACGCGGGACTGCGGACTTCTTCGGGCCTCAGACCTAACCCTTCGGCAAGTCCTCGAACAAATACTGTCTTCCCTGCTCCCAATGGTCCGAATAGCAAAACAACTTCCCCGCCATGCAGTCCTTCCCCAAAGCTTCGTCCTACTTCATGTGTCTCCGCCTGGTTACGGGTCACAAACTCACGGGAAGACCTCATGCTCCCCCACCTCTGGGGCCAAATTCGAAACTGGAAAATGCATCGGGGAACGCCTCGATGATGTCAGAGGCAATCAATGAGATTTCTCCTACTCTTTCAGCAGCTATATCACCAGCCTCCCCATGCAGAAACGCACCCAATCGTGCTGCGGAAAATGGCTCAATACCCTGGCCGATTAAAGCCGCTAAGAGTCCCGTAAGAACATCACCTGATCCTCCTGTCGCCATTCCAGGGTTCCCTGTAGGGTTGATCGCGACCCTGCCGTCCGGGTGGCACACCAACGACCGGTACCCCTTCAAGATAACAATTGAACCGCTACGAGCGGCAAGCAAGCGTACTGCCGCTAACCGGTCAGCTTGAGCTTCCGCTGTGCTCATACTGAGCAGACGTGCCAACTCGCCTGGATGTGGTGTCAGGACACAAGGGGGTTTTACCCCTCGAAGCGCCTCAGGATTGCCAGCGAATGCGTTTAGGCCATCAGCGTCCAAAACTACCGGCGCCGGACTCTCCACCACAATCTCCCGCACTAGTTGTTGGGTTTCCTCGGATGTGCCCATACCCGGACCAACGGCAATAACATCGGCAGATTCAGCTAGTGCTAACAGTCCCGTTTTCGCAGAGAGCGCAAGCTGACCGTCTCCATCGCTCGCGTACGGCCTGATCATGGCCTCTATCACTAGGCTTGCGATGATGCCAGAAACAGAATCGGGGGCCCCTACAGTAACCAATCCAGCCCCCCCCCGCAGTGCGCCACGTGCCGCTAGCGCCCCTGCCCCGGCCATTCCAGGAGCACCTGCGACGACCAGGACGCGCCCATAGGTACCCTTATGTGTATCCAAAGAGCGTGGCTTGAGCGCGCGTTCACATTCCTCTGGCGTAACCAATTCGATAGTACTTCCAACCGCATCAACCACGGCCGCGGGGATCCCGATGTCGACGACGTTAAGTTCGCCAATGAAGTCGAAAGCAGGTGGGAAAATATGGCACAATTTTGGCGCTGCGAAAGCAACAGTAAGGTCCGCTTCGACCGTTGGACCAAGAACCTCCCCGCTGTCAGCCGACAAACCGCTCGGCATGTCTACCGAGACAACTATGGAACCAGAATCGTTAACTGCCTCAACGACGGAACCACAGTGGCCACGAAGCGGCCCCGTGATTCCGGTGCCAAACAACGCATCAACGATACAGTCGAAACCAGCTATGTCACTGGAATGCTTCTCCCAAGATTCATTGTCAGGAACCTCGACGATTTCAACGCCGAGTTCCTCCGCGATGCGGTGATTCTGAGCGGCGGCTCCCTGCAGGTCAACAGCCGAACCGAATAGATAGGCCCTCACCGAAGAACCCGCAGCGTACAGGTGTCGTGCCACAACGAAACCATCGCCACCATTGTTGCCCTTGCCACACATTACGGCGATTAGTTCCGGCACTCCATCACCGAAGTGCTCGTCTATGGACTCAACGACCTGGACGCCGGCGTTCTCCATTAGCACAGACTCGGGGATACCGTAGTCGTTGATCGCTTCACGGTCACATTGCTGCATCTGTTGGCTATTGAGAACCTTCATAACACTCAGATTATAGCCCTGCGTCCCTAGCACCACGGCTTTACAAGCCCCTAAATCTACCCTCGATATTGCTGATCAGACGCCCTCAGGGCCCTGTATACTGGCTCTCAACGCCATTTTTCACTTTCAACCACTCTAATCGATGTCCCTTCGCATTCTCCGTTTGATGACGGCAGGTGAGTCACACGGGCCCATGCTCGTCAGCATACTCGAGGGCTTACCTGCCGGTCTGCCGATTGATATAACTAAGATCGATGCTGATCTGAAGCGCCGAATGGGCGGTTACGGCCGAGGCAAACGGATGAAGATAGAAGACGATCAAGCTCGCATTGTTGGCGGTGTACGTCACGGTCAAACACTGGGCAGCCCGATCGCTTACTTTATCGAAAATAAAGATTGGCCAAACTGGCAGCATGTCATGGGTTCTGAAGGGCCCGCGGCACAACAAAAAGAGGGTGGCGCCGTAGCGGAAAGCGGCAATGTACCAACGAGAAACTCTGATCCACGCCGTGTCAGCCGACCGCGGCCCGGGCATGCCGACCTTGCTGGTGGGCTCAAGTACAACCGCGCTGACCTGCGTGACATTCTCGAGCGTGCCAGCGCTCGAGAAACTGCCAACCGTGTCGCCGCTGGGGCGATTTGCAAACAGTTCCTTGGTGCTTTTCAGGTCGAGGTCGCTAGTCATGTCGTTCAAATTGGCGGGGCGGCAGTTGAATCGACTGGAACACCATTCGAAACGATCCAGGCAAAAGCAGATGGCTCACCAGTCCGCTGTGTGGACGAAAGTGCCGCGCGTCTCATGATGGAGGCCATCGACAAAGCACACGACAATCTTGACACTCTTGGTGGTGTCTTTGAGGTTGTTGCCCGCAACGTTCCTGTCGGTCTAGGTAGCCATGTGCAGTGGGACAAAAAACTTGATGCGCGGATTGCCCAAGCGATGATTTCGATTCCAGCTCAGAAGGCTGTCGAGATCGGTGACGGCATTTGGGCCGCGGGCCAACAAGGTTCCGCAGTGCATGACGCCATTACTTTTGACAAAAAAAGCAGAACCTACGAGCGCCCCACGAACCGCGCTGGAGGCACCGAAGGTGGCGTAACTTACGGCGGGGAGCTTCGGGTACGTGTGTACATGAAACCTCTCTCGACTTTGCGTCAGCCACTCGCCTCTGTGGAAATTGACACCGGGGAGGCTATCGAGGCCGTGGTTCAGCGCTCCGACGTGTGCGCCGTACCTGCTGCAGCCGTTATTGGTGAAGCGATGTTGGCCCTCGTCCTCGCGGATGCCTGCATGGAGAAGTTCGGGGGCG
>JAYYTT010000039.1:0-3110 GCA_036344375.1 Acidobacteriota bacterium
GAACGACTCGACCTATTGTTCGATCCCAATACGTTCGAAGAGTTGGACAGCCTCGTCATACACGGCTGCCGTGACTTTGGCATGGAGAATCGCCGAATTGCAGGCGATGGTGTTGTCTGTGGTCACGGACACATTGACGGTCGACTCATCTACGCCTTCGCTCAGGACTTTACGGTTTTCGGCGGCAGCGTTTCTGAGGCGAACGCCCAGAAAATCTGTAAGATCATGGACCTGGCGATGAAAATGGGGGCGCCGGTCATCGGCCTGAATGACTCCGGCGGAGCTAGGATCCAGGAAGGAGTTGCCTCGCTCGCCGGCTACGCCGATATTTTTCTCCGCAATACTTTGGCTTCAGGAGTGGTGCCACAGATCTCTGCAATTATGGGGCCGTGCGCTGGGGGCGCCGTATATTCGCCGGCTATCACGGACTTTGTCGCGATGGTCCAGGACAGCTCATACATGTTCTTGACAGGCCCCGACGTCATTCGAACCGTGATGAATGAGGAAGTGACCACACGAGATTTAGGCGGTGTAGAGATGCACAGTACACGCAGCGGCGTGGCGCACTTCGCCGCCGCCGATGACAGCTCATGTGTAGCGCTGATACGCGAACTTGTGTCGTACCTGCCATCGAACAACCGTGAAGATCCACCAAAGCTTGACCCTACAGATGATCCCGAGCGCGCTGACGAAATTCTCGACAGCTTGATTCCCGAAGACCCGAACAAACCCTACGATATCGTCGGCTTGATTCACGGAGTTGTCGATAATGGTCAATTTCTCCAGGTTCACGAGCACTTCGCACGCAACATCGTAGTCGGCTTTGCACGCCTCCACGGGATAGCGGTTGGAATCGTCGCTAATCAACCCGACCACCTCGCCGGAACCCTTGATATCGATGCTTCGGTTAAGGGTGCACGATTCGTGCGCTTTTGCGATGCTTTCAACATACCCCTAGTAGTTTTCGAAGACGTCCCAGGATTCCTCCCCGGTACCGAGCAAGAATTCGGCGGCATCATAAAACACGGCGCCAAGCTACTGTACGCGTTCGCCGAAGCAACAGTGCCCAAGCTCAACGTCATCACACGTAAAGCATACGGCGGTGCCTACTGTGTGATGGCATCCAAACACATCCGCACCGATGCAAATTTTGCCTACCCAACCGCCGAGATCGCGGTTATGGGTCCAGAAGGTGCCGTGAACGTCTTGTTCCGGAGAGAGCTTGCCGCTACCGATGACCCCGAGGCCCTTCGTGCTGAAAAGATAGCGAGCTTCCGAGACAGGTTTGCCAATCCTTACATTGCCGCAGAGCGTGGTTGGGTTGATGCGATCATTCGGCCCCGGGACACTCGCCGCAAACTCATTAAGTCACTACTCGCACTGGACACCAAGGCTGAGCGGAACCCCCCGAAGAAACACGGGAACATTCCGCTATGACCATTCCTGCTGCAGTTCAGGTAAGCAGTTCTCAAAAGACCGTTTCCCGAGGTCCGCACATTGCCCTAGATGGATAATGGGAACTAATTCGTAGGCAGATACCTCCCCACTTACAAACCGAACTTGAATGCGTCGGGGAAAGAAATTCGTCCTCGCCAGCAAGTTTGGCGACCTCGGGCAAGCACCCTCAAAACTCAATGGCATGGCGACGAAACGACGCCCAGGCTACGCTTGGACAATGAGTGAGAGTCTTGCAATCCACCGTATTCTCGTCGCAAATCGGGGAGAAATTGCAATTCGCGTGATTCGTGCCTGTCGAGACCTGGGCCTTGAATCGGTCGCGATCTATTCGGAAGCAGACCGAGAGGCCCTTCACGTTCGATTCGCAACCTACGCTTATCCGGTCGGAGAGGCAACAGCAACGGACTCTTACTTAAACATAGATCGCGTTCTGCAGGCCGCCCATGCAACAAAGGCAGACGCGATCCACCCAGGCTATGGCTTTCTTTCTGAGAACTCAGAGTTCGCCCGCCGTTGTGAAGATGAAGGCTTAATTTTTATCGGGCCAACAGCAGAGTGCATGGCACTCGTTGGTAACAAAGCGCGCGCGCGCCAGTGCGCCATCGATGCAGGTGTGCCGGTAGTACCAGGGTCACCGGAGCCGGTTGAAAACATTGCGGAAGCACACCACTTCGCTGAGAAGATTGGTTATCCGATAATGCTTAAGGCAGCAGCAGGGGGTGGCGGTAAAGGTATGCGTCTTGTTGAAAACGACGCCGAGCTAGATAGATCCTTTGAGACCGCCAGCAGCGAAGCACTCTCAGCATTCGGCAACGGGCGCATTTATGTGGAAAAAGCGATCGTCACGCCGCGTCACGTCGAAATCCAAATCCTTGCCGATCTGCACGGGAACCAAGTCCATCTCGGGGAACGGGAATGTACCTTGCAACGCCGACATCAGAAGGTACTTGAAGAAGCCCCATCGCCAGTCGTCAATCCAGAGCTGCGTAAAAAAATGGGGGAGGCAGCCTTGATGGTCGCGACACAAGCTGAGTACAGCAACGCTGGCACGGTCGAGTTTCTTCTCGATTCGGATCGGAAGTTTTACTTCATCGAGGTCAACGCGCGTCTCCAAGTCGAGCATCCGGTTACCGAGTTACTAACGGGAATCGACCTTGTGGCTGAGCAGATTTCCCTAGCCCAAGGAAAGAAGCTGTCGTTCGGACAAGAAGATGTCGAATTTCGTGGTCATGCGATCGAATGCCGCATCTACGCCGAAGATCCAGATAACGACTTTGCGCCCTCGCCAGGTGTCGTTAAGACACTGAATATCCCCGGTGGCCCAGGCATCCGCGATGATTCTTGCCTGTTTGAGGGCTACAACGTGCCAATCCATTACGACCCAATTGTTGGCAAGCTAATCGCCTGGGGGGCCAACCGATTAACCGCCATACGGAGGCTTCAACGGGCCCTCACTGAATACAAAATCCACGGTGTCGCAACTACGATCCCATTGTTTCAACGTGTGCTGGCAGACTCTGACTTCATCAACGCCAACTTCGACACTGGGTATCTCGACCGGCTACTGAACGGTGCTTCTGAACCAACTGGCAGCATTACGGATGATTGCGATTCGATCACCGAGGTGGCGCGGTTGGCGGCGGCGGTGCATA
>JAYYTT010000040.1:0-2089 GCA_036344375.1 Acidobacteriota bacterium
GTACGTACCCTGGGAGCTTGAGCAGAGGGATGGCCAAGGGCAGCCGCGATGCGGCGCGCGATTCCTGGATCCCTATAAAGGCTCTCATCCTGTGCCAGCTTGTTAGCAAGGCCAAAGGCTCCCTGCCAGGGTTCGTTGATGCCCCCACCCGTAACTTCTGCAAGGTACTCATCAACAGATTTATCCTCATGGGCGATGAGGCCAAAAAGAAGAAAAACACCGATCGCACCGAAAACCAACAACATTGGGAGAATGAAGAAACCAAGCGCGACTCGTAGCGGACTCGGTTCCCCAGAATCTTCTTGACGCTCGATGTCATCCAGCGCACTTGTCTCGTTCATTGTCTCCTGAAAATCCCCACCTGAGAAGGAAAACTACTGGACGCCCTGCCCGCTGTCAAACCTGCTTCTAACACGCGAAACTGGCGTTTTGAAGCACTTTCTAGACTTTAATTTTTATTGGTATCGTCCTCCGTCTCAGGCAACTCAAGTTTCAGTTCTTGGCGTGCCTCACGGCCGAATCTTTCGGCCAAAAGTGGATCATGGGCGCGGTGCGCCGGATTGTGTTCAAAGCGCCGATGGATTGCATCACAGGCATAGCAAACGACGATCTCGGGGACAAAGGAGTACAGCCCGTAGTCCAAACCCATGCAGACGACCAGGCTGAGCCCATAGGTCCATGGCGAAAGGGCGGCGCCAACAATTACGATAGCCACTCCGAGCATGCGGTTGAAGTCTTTCTGTGTGTACAAGCGATTGCTACCACAAGCCAAGCACACAGAGATTGGGTCGAGCAGATTGCCAGCAACGTCGAATGCACCTGTTGCCATAGGTTGTTGGCAACTACAGCTTGTGCACTGGAGAGTTTTGTCCATAACGTGTCCCGCTTCACCCTCGGGGGCGATCGTTTCGGACTCCTCTAATGTTTCCATTAAGGGCATCACGGGGAAGTCGTGCTGGTTGCGTTTCTCGCAGGCGTTGCATCGCCAATCGAAGCTATAGCTCATGCGTTTGTTTCAATAGGGTTGGCCGGTCGCGAGCGACAGGTAAATGGAAATGGTCTCGCCAAATAGCACGAAAACGACGGCAGCATACAGAATGCCTGTGGCCGACTGAATTGAGCGCAGCTCTACAGTCTTCCAGGTCATCCAAGCAAGGCCGATGGGGGCAAGGACACCCAGGAAGGTACGCATAAAGACGAACAATGCATTACCAAGTGTAAAGGCGCGTACCAGTCCACCATCCATTTCCGTCCATTCAGGCCAGTGGTAAGCAATCACCCCAGCGACTGAGAAGAGAAGGAAAAACTGGGTAGCAACAAACACGATCAGTACGCGCCGCAGTGGTTTAAGCGACATACGCGGCTCAACCAGATACCAGTGTGCCAACAGCATTGCGAACAAGACTGAACCCACTGCGGGTAAAACGCCAATGATCCCGGCGTGGTATAGGGCTCGGCCGGTCCAGGTGACCGATGTGGCACCCTGAATAATGGCAGTATCGGTAAGTATAGCAAGCGTGCCGCAAATGGCTGCCGCCGTTAGTTTTATGAATGACTGCGTGGTGCCAGGTTGTAAACTGATGCCGAAGGCGATCGTCGCCACCACTGCGACCACATAACTTACCCCTGAAAGATTCGTCGGTATTGGCAACGTTTCAGAGGCGGGGCCCAACCGTAGGCCGAACCCTAGTACTAGGCAGGCGAGAACGATGAGCAAAATCATCCGATAAAAGCCCGGCCCTGCCGGTGAGCGGGCAATGGCAGCGCATACCAGCATGCCGATGGCGGCGTGGACTAAAAGGATGGCCAGAGCGGGGAGCATTCGGGGATTTTAGACGCCGACGGTAAAACCCGCGAGCCAGACTTGTCAGGGTTTGACTATTGTTCGGTAGCAGCGAAAGTCAGAGGGGGTAAACTTCGGACGTGAGTCTTTCTGTTTCCATTGTCCTTCCCGCCTTGAATGAGGAAGAGGCGCTACCCAACGTCCTCTCGGCAATTCCTGATGGAGTTTGTCAGCGGCTTGTTGTTGTTGACAACGGTAGCAACGATGATACTGGCAACGTGGCGCATCAGGCTGGCGCCGAAGTCG
>JAYYTT010000041.1:0-2373 GCA_036344375.1 Acidobacteriota bacterium
CTCTCAGTCATCTGTGAAGAACAGCTAATCCCCTCCTCGGTTCATGCTGAAGGTGGCTATTCGTGTCTTTACGTGCTCGGCCCGCTTGGTTTGACAATGGTTGGGGTCTGGGCCTCATTGACGACTAGCTTAGCCGATGCTGGGATAAGCGTTTTTGCCATCTCGACGTTCGATACTGACTACCTACTTGTCCGGGAAGAGGAGCTACCTGACGCTATCGATGCGCTTCGTGAGTCCGGACACGTGGTGCAATTTTGAGATTGATAAGACTCGGGCTTCGCCACACATCTTACCGACACAAACATCCTTACTGCCCAAATCGTTTTCTGAGCGAGGAGTAATGACATGCTGACGGACATGCTGACGCCGAAAAACGGACTCCTGCTTCTGTTGGCGGCATTTACTGTTACCTATGTTGTTATCTGGGCTAAAGCGTCGCGTCGAACTCGCCAAATTCCGCCGCTTCAGGGTCGATTGCAGGCAGGATGGCCGACTCCACTCGAAAACCTCATCGGCTTCGTTACCAACTTTTTCGACACGTTGGGCATTGGGTCGTTCGCGCCCACGACGTCAGCCTACAAACTGAAGAACATCGTTCCAGATCGGATCATTCCGGGGACGCTGAACGTCGGCCACACCCCCGCCGTGATCGTGCAGGCGTTCATATTCATGTCGATCATTGAGGTTGAAATAGTGACGCTGACGGCGTTGATTGGGGCATCGGTGGCGGGAGCCTGGCTCGGTGCCGGTGTGGTTGCATCCTGGCCACGGCGGAAAATCCAGATTGGCATGGGCGCGGCCCTGCTGGTAGCGGCGCTGTTGATGCTGATGACTCAGTTTGACCTGTTCCCGGTGGGTGGCGAGGCGCTCGGTTTGGATGGGACGCTGCTGGTCGTTGCCGTAGTGGGCAACTTCATCCTCGGGGCCCTCATGACGCTGGGTATCGGCATGTACGCCCCCAGCATGATCATGATCAGCCTCCTGGGGATGAACCCGGTGGCGGCGTTTCCGATCATGATGGGCTCGTGCGCGTTCCTGATGCCGGTGGGTAGCATTCGGTTCCTTCGCGCCAACGCCTATGCTCTACGACCTGCCCTTGGCCTCGTTCTCGGCGGCATCCCGGCCGTATTGGTCGCCGCTTTTATTGTTGGCTCCTTGCCGATCGACTACGTGCGTTGGCTCGTGGTTGTGGTGGTCACCTACACAGCGATTTCGATGCTGCGTTCGGCACGGGCCAACGCTGGTCTCGATATTGCAGCTGATGAAGCCGCCAACAGGGCAACTCCGCCCCCAGTGCCCTAACGTTCTTGATCGCGTTTGATGGTCGGATACTCAATCCCAAGTTGCTCAAGATAAGTAGCGTAACGTGACGGGTCGTAGCGCAGTGGCTCAAGCATGGGACGGAAACGCTCCATCTTCTCTGCATTAAGGTGGATTGGCGGCGGCGTGCCTTCGGGGATTAATGAGGCCCACTGGTGCTCGGCAACCGTAACGTCGTTGAAGTAGGTCCACGCCTCTTCGACGAGCTCGGGTTCGTTCATTAACGCAATTGCGGTCATAGCGATGACCCGTGACCCGTAGTTTGCGCCCTTGTGTGCGATCGGCGTTGCCATTGCAATGCTGCTCGACCAGTGGTGGCCCGTTGTTCCAGGGATGTTTCCAGGGTAGCGAAGGCGCACGGTAGGTAGGTTCCACGA
Source organism: Acidobacteriota bacterium (assembly GCA_036344375.1). Taxonomy (GTDB): domain Bacteria; phylum Acidobacteriota; class UBA890; order UBA890; family UBA890; genus UBA890. Next base: position 1,698 of record JAYYTT010000041.1, read on the forward strand.
CACCTCCGCGATATCGTCACTTCCTCCACCCATACCCTGGCTCGCCTCTCTTACCTCGTCAGAAATCTCGGAGGGCAAGCCTTGTGGGTTCTCTTGGCCCATCATTTCCTGTACTGCTAGCGCTAGCTGCTGGTCCTGCTCAGTCCACTCAGGGCTTCCCACTTCCTTGATGTTGGAGTGCATAAGCTCGGCGAGCGGCTTACTCATGTTGGACGGCCAGGCGGCACCAAAGATGCGCTCAGAAACCGTAGTGTTGGTCATCAGAGAGGCACCTTTGGCCATGTTTTGCCCCATCTCGTGCAGCGCCTTGATGCGGTCATAGTCAAGCTCGCGGAAGTAATACCAAACAGATGCTTCTGAAGGGACGACATTGGGTTGGTTGCCGCCATTGGAAATGATGTAGTGAGAGCGTTGGTGCAGTCGTAAATGCTCGCGGCGGAAGTTCCAACCGGTATTCATTAACTCGACGGCATCCAGAGCGCTGCGTCCCGCCCACGGAGAGCCGGCGCCATGTGCGGACTGGCCGTAAAACGTGAACTCCGTGGACACCAGCCCGGACCCTGAGATCCCGTAGCTTGTGCTCATGCTGCGGCTGATGTGGGTCGAGAGCATAATGTCCATGTCTTCGAACAGGCCAGCGTTGACCATGTAAGTTCGCGAGGAGACAAGCTCCTCA
>JAYYTT010000042.1:0-4271 GCA_036344375.1 Acidobacteriota bacterium
GTCTGTCCAATGGCTTCCTTTACAGCAACCCCTTCGACAGCGGGGATCAGGGCCTCGACCTCTTCGGTAACCGCCAGGTCTCCGGAGACAAACACGACGGGAACTCCGAACTGTCCCGCCACCCCAGCATTAAGCCCTGCCTCGCCAAGTTCGTGATTATTTATCCACACATGTTTTAGCTGCCCTGTGTACGTGTGATCTAGTGTGGCATCCACCGTCGAGGCCCGCGCGTGGTAACCGATAAAAACTGCCGCGTCGAAGCTTTCATCAATCCCTCCCATCATTCCAAGTGGGCGCGGGCCTCCGGAAATCAACTTGGCTCGACGGTCGAGTTTCTCAGGTTGCAGGTTTGTCTTGTCCCCGTGAGAGTCAATTACCACAACCTCACTGGCACCGGCCTCAAAGGCGGCAGCGATCGCCGCGTTAGCTTCGGCGATCATCTGATCCCGCGCAGCAGCATAGTTGCGCCCCGCCGACGACGTGTGGCTCGAGTCCACTACTCCAGCAAGACCTTCCATATCAACCGAAATGTGGACCTTGAAACCCTGCTGAGGGCTCGAAGCAGCGTTGTCTATAACGTCCCGCATCTCGTCAGCATTGGGATTTCCAACTCCAACAAATAGGACCGCTAGCATCAAAGTTTTCAACATGGTGGAACTTCCTAAGGCTCTAAACTGTCCGCTAATATGCGGAAGGTTTAATAGTCGTGTAGATGGCAGAATGCCACTACGCCGCCGGCCGGTAGTAGTCCTTATACATCTTGAGACGGAAAAGCCAACCAGCAAAGGCTCCTAGCCATTTCAAAGGGAGGTACCTTCCTTTCAAGTCCATCAGTTCGATCAGATTGCCGTCACAATCCTTTGCAAAAAAGAAGGTGTGACCAAAACGAGACTGCTCAGGCTCACTGACAATATCCACCCCTTTCTCCACCAGATAATCGTGCCATTTCTGCGTGTTCCTCACATCGATGCTGATGTGGGTAATGCCCACGCGATTCCAAACAACCGGCTCTGGGGGCTCATGCGGGGTGAAATGAAAGATCTCGAGGATGCCTCCCCCCGGCATTCGAAGCCAGCCGATCTTGCACTTCGGTAGTTCAGCATCCACCCCAAAGAACGCACGCACACGTTCAGGGGGAGTGTCGGCTACACCAACGAGCCTACAACCAAAAATGTCAGCGTAAAACGAGACGAACTTGTTGAAGTCAGACACCGTGACGCCGGTGTGACTAAAAGAACGTGCTCTCATGCGTACCTGCCTATGTCAGATGAGTATCTTTTATGTGGTCCGCGGCTCGCAGCGCCTGCGCGGCGATCGTGAGCGCTGGATTAACCGCAGCTGATGATGGGAAAAATGATGCATCAATTACGAACAAGTTGTCGACATCATGCGACCGGCACCAAGTATCGAGCACCGATGTCGTCGGATCGGTGCCGAATACCGCCGTGCCACACTGGTGGGTAGTATTGACGACACCCAGAGAAATCGGCACAACGTACCAAAATCCCACCTTGCGGAATAACCGCCTTGTCACAGAGATAAGTTCGCGGTGTGCTTGCGCGTTTAGTGGCTCCCACCGAAGCTGAATCCGCCCATCGCTAGCAACGGTCACGCGGTTACTGGGGCTCGGCAAATCCTCTGTCATTACGAGCCACTCGACTCCTCGAGAAAACCAGAAGTCGTATGCTGCATGTGGTACCCAGCGAGCCAATCGAGGGCCATATCGCGACTTGGCCATATCTGCGTGCGCCCGTCCCTGCGATTGAATCTGCCCGAGAGGATAGTCAGAGTTAGGCCCACTCAAATAGTAGTCATTGATCGCGACGGTCTTTTGAAATCCCGTGTCGTGCCGCGGCGGGAAAAATCCACCGAGCAACGTGGAAAGGTGCCCCATATAGCGACGTCCCACTAGCCCTGATGAGTTCGCCAGTCCATCGGGATGCGCGCTGTTCGCCGACCGCAGCAGGAGTGCGGCGGAATTCACCGCACCACATGAAACAACAAACAATGGCGCTTCTACACGGATAGGTTGTCCGTCGCGAAGAACGTCGGCCGCAACAACCTTGTCACCACGCCCGTTGGTGATGAGGCGCTCTGCGTAGGCATTGGTCCACAAAGTGACCGCATCCCGCTCGATTGCAGGCGACACCGCGCATACGTCAGCATCACTCTTGGCGCGCAGCTTGCACGGAAACGAATTACACGTATTGCATAAGATGCACCCATCAGGTTCTCCTGGCCGGAGCAACCCCAGCGGAAGGGAAGACGGATTCAATCCCAGTTCCCGGAGGCGTTCCACGATGATGGCAATGCGTCCCTGGTGTGCAATGGGTGGGTGTGGAAACGGTTCCCGAGGCGGCTCAGTTGGATCGGGCCCGTCCTCGCCGTGCACGCTGTAGAGTCTCTCTGCACGATCATAGTAGGGTGCAAGCGCCTCGTACTTGATGGGCCATGCTGGGGAGACCCCTCCTAAATGCTGCAGCTCGCCAAAGTCTTCCCGCCGCAGTCGGTACAGGACGCTCCCCCAGAACTTAGAGTTGCCCCCCACACAATAATGCGTGTATGGGTGAAACTCCTTGCCTTGCGCGTTGAGCCAACGCTCCGAAGCACGGTAGCGTTGTTCGCCCCACACAGCCTGCGGACTCCAATTCTCCGCCTCCTGGGGAATGAAGCCTCCGCGCTCTATGATGAGAATGCGCGCCGATGTTTCCGAAAGTGTGTGCGCTACCGTACCGCCGCCCGCACCACTACCAATGATGACAAGGTCAAAGCGTTCGGTCACGAGTTCACGAACTCCACACTTCTATACACCTCGTCCATCAGTCGATGGTCGTCCTGTGCACGCTCGAGGCTCATCTCGGGTGTCCGTCCTTTTCTGACCGCCCTGAAAAAGTCACGATACATCGCGCGATATCCCCGAATATCACGAAAGCCCGGAAGAATTAGTCGTGGGAACCCAGCACCGCGCACAATAATGAAAGCTCCGTTTGATTCAAACGTAATAACTCCCTTTCGCCCGAAAAGCTTCGACAAGCTAAGTCCCCGAAACATTGCTGGAATCTCCCGCGAGTAGTAAAGAGCACCTGCAGCACCATTGTCATATTGAAATGCAACAAGCATGCTCTTGCGTCTTTGGTCCCCCTCGAGTGGCTGGTCAGACGGTGGCGGCTGATAGCCTTGGATAGAACGAATTCTAGGGCCGATACTCCCGGTCAGATGTAGCCAGTGAATCCCTTCTTCGAAGAACGCATCACCTCCAGCAATGGCTTCATCGTTCCGCCAATCGGAGGCCAACTTAGGCTTGTGCATCACCGACACGAATTGTCCGAACACCAATTCGCCAATCACACCACCCTTGTTTCGCGAACTCCGCCGGACCCCATCGATGGCGTCCCGGGAATCCAAGAGTCGCCGAAGCGCAACAGCAAGCGGCTTGTAATGGTCGTTCTCGGCGACAAGGACGACGCGACCAGCTTGTTCACGAGCTTCGATGGCAGTTCGATAGTCATCGAGTTGCAAAAACGCTGGCTTCTCTACGACAACATGCTTGCCTAGTTCGAGTGCCCGTAGTGCAAGCTGGAGGTGCAAATGCGGCGGGACCGCGATCACAACGGCATCAACCGTAGGATCACGAAGTGCCTCATCGTAGCCTTTGTAGTGATGCAAACCACCGTGACGTCGATGATATTCGGCCGCGCGCACCGGATCGCGGCTGGCGTAACTGCAGACAAAATCGCTCGGCATCTTTCGCAAGTGCCGACTGTGTACCCGAGTGATGAACCCGCACCCGAGGAACGCTAGGTGAACTGGCTTCAATTGTTGCCTCCGCCCAGCCCTGGCCTGAACCAACGGAATCGTGACCGTCATATTAACGTGAAACGTTGTATTCTGTGGGCTTCTTAAGCAAGGAGCTGGGAACCGTTAAGCAAAACGCGACAAAGAAGTTGTCTCTACGATGAAACGCTTAGACCTGAGGTGGAAGCCGTAATGAGTTGGATACAGCCTTCTGCCACCACCAGTGTGCGAGCAATTCGAAAACTCAGTCTCCTGGCAGCCGTCCTAATTCTCTCCACGTCCGTATCCCCTGCGCAGACCAGTGGCACGGCACAGCTTGGGGCCGGTGGTAACTACCCTTCGGCAAGGCATGGCGGCAATTACATGCACAACTTTTACTTTCCGCCAGCCCCGAGTTCAACTCCCTGGGCTCCGTCGTGGGCACCCGACGGCAAGTCTATCGCGGCCGCGATGAACGGATCGATCGGGAGTATTGA
>JAYYTT010000043.1:0-6929 GCA_036344375.1 Acidobacteriota bacterium
ACGAAAGGTTGTAGGTGCCGTCGGGGTTCTGATACCAGCCTTCATAGGCGGGCGACACGGTTCCCCCTGAGCCGCTCATGGGCGCCATAGGCAATTGCGACTGTGCGCCGACACCCGTCCAGCTGACTAGGATAAGTGCGAAGCAACCTGCGATCGCGGCGGCACTGCGTCTGTACATTGAAAACCTCCTCGAAGGTCGTCCCGTGCCCATGTGGCTGTCCGGGCTAACGACCATCCAGCTAAACTGTTCGTAAGATTCTTCACATGATGTCGAAAAGTCAACTGGAGCCCCCCTTTAACTTTCGTTAGCGAAATTGCCGCTCCGTGTTATATAGGACAAGTTGTTTTGGCCAATGAAAGGATTCAGGGCGTATGAGACGCTTAATTGTAAGTTTGACAATAGGACTCATCATTTCAGGAAGTTTAGCAATGACATTAGCATCGGAGGGTTTGGCTACGGGGCTACAGAGTGATCTGCCCACAGGACACATGGCATCGTTGCTAGCTGATGGCCAGGCGGTTTTTGGCATCTTCTCTCGAGAGAAGACACCTGAGGAAGGTGCTGAATTGGTGGCCAATCGCGAACCAGACTTCATTTTTTACTCGATGGAAACTGGGCCGTTCGATATCCCGCGGATGCAGGCTTTCATGAAGGGGATGATTGACAACGCTGGCTCCGAAGGCACTCACGCGACGGCATTGCGGATACCACCGATTCGTGATGGCCACAGTGAAGCCCGCGAACGGGTTGCTATGGGCATTGAATCGGGTATCGACTCGATTGTGTTTCCGCACGTAGAAACTGCCGAGGAGGCCATGCTGGCGGTGCAAGTGATGGGCACCGATGGTTGGCCCGCTAACGAACAAGGGAAACTCGTCAACGTGCTGTTGATAGAAGATCAAGTTGGAATAGCGAACGCTCGAGAGATTGTTAACGTACCGGGCGTTAGCGTCGTGATCCCGGGGCCAGGAGATTTAAGCCGCGCTTATGGCGGCGACCAGGAGGCCACCGAGAACGCGATCCAGACGGTCTTGGCTGCGTGTCTTGAGTTCAACATTCCGTGCGGTATAACTGCCGGCGTCAATGACATTGCCGAACGCCTGGATCAAGGCTTTGAAGTGATTATTGTGACCGAACCCGAGGCGCTTTCGGTGGGTAGGCGAGCCGCCGGACGCTAATCGCTAATTCTCCTGTCCCGAACCAGGAAGCTCCCCGTTGAGTTCGAGGAAGACTTGCTGGATCGCCCGCGAACCCTGACTGGACCGTAGTGACCAGGTTTCTAGATCGCCAAACTGTGCCTGTCCAATCGCTTCTTCAGCGTTTAATCCAAGAGCATGTAGTCGTTTGGCCTCTTCGATTACCTGCACGAGTGCTTGACGATAGGTTTCAAGCTCTTCCTTTAGAATCTGCGGTGACTCCACAAAACCGTGGCCAGGAACGTACATGTCGATGTCCATCGCCTGTGCTTTCTCGATCATCGCTACCCATTCCGAGGGATAGGCCGATCGCATAGCTGGGAAGATCCGGTTCAAGTATGCCTCACTCATGAAAAGGATCTTCTCTGCTGGCAGGTAAACGCTTAGGTCGCCTCCTGTGTGCGCGCGGCCCAAGAAATGTAGTTGGATCTCTTTGCCGCCAAGGTTGAGCACCTCGGTCTCTTCGACCAGTTTGTTTGGCACAAGCACCGATGCTTCTTCGCTGTCGGGATTCATTTGATTGGCACTGCGCCTTAGCACCTCGGCAGATGTTGGGTGGGCCCACACCGTAATAGCTTCTGGGAACGCCGAGTTTCCGGCCGTGTGATCACCATGATCGGAACACACGATCACGTGGGTGATTGGTTGGTCAGTAATCTTGGCGATCTCGTCGATCATACGTTGGGTTTCTATGACATTGCCTTGACCATCTGCGACTAGGACACCCTCCGAGGTGACCACGAACATACTGACGGTTGTGAATTTCTCTTCACCCGCTGGACGCAGTTGCTCGTATGAGTACACACCCTCGGCAAGCTCCTGGATTCGCGGGAAATCTTCGTCGGTATAGCCTCGTGCATAGGGATCGCCAGTACGGACAACCTCCTGGGTTACAACATCATCGTGGACGACGTCCTCGGTTGCAGGCGCGCAGGCTCCTAGGATCAACGTCAACAATAGGGCAATGATTCTCATGTCATTCCTCCGGTGACTCATTGTGATTCGGGTGATAGTGTCCGGCACCGTTGATAGGGTTTAAGAGGTTATCAAACGATAAAATCAGCAATCGGTCCAGCTATGCCCCTAATTTTGGGGGGGCGCCAACTTTTCTATTGGGAGGGTAGCAAGATGCAAACAACGAAGAAGATTCTCATGGCAATGGTGATCATTGCTCTGGTAACCGGGTTAACGACCCACGTTTTGGCTCATCAGCGAGGTGGTCGAGGCAACATGACTCCAGAGCAAAGGGCGGAACGGCAGCGGCAGGCAATCGAGCAAATGTACGCGATGGAGCGGCCGATTGAAGCACTCGATTCGGTGTGGATCGAAGAGCTTACCTGGATGGATGTGAGGGATGCCATCGCTGTGGGCAAAACGACCGCGATCGTGGCTACTGGTGGTGTGGAGCAAAACGGACCTTTTCTGGCGACCGGTAAGCACAACTACGTTTTGCAAGGGGCGTGCGAGGGCATCGCCCGAAAACTCGGAAACGCCTTGTGTGCGCCGATTATCAAGTTGGTTCCGGAGGGCAGTCACAATCCGAAGTCGGGCGCGATGCTTTACTCAGGGAGTATTAGCCTGCGCCAGGAGACCTTCGAGATGGTTCTTGAGGATGTCGGCGAGAGCCTCAAGCAGCATGGCTTCGAGCACATCATCTTCATCGGCGATAGCGGCGGCAACCAGGCAGGGATGGGAAACGCAGTCACGACCCTGAACGATCGTTGGGGAGAAACTCGCGCCCATTACATCTCTGAATTCTATCGATACCGCGACGTTTTCACCTACATGGAGAACGAGCTCGGCATTGTAGAAGGTGAAAATGACGGGCACCATGACGACTACGTGATCACCACAATCATGATGGTCGCCGACCCGGAGGCCGTTCGCTACCAGCAGCGTATGGATGCCGGACTTGCTTCGATTAACGGCCTTAGCATTAAAGACAAGGGGAAGTCGATTTCGATCGGCAAAAAACTACTGCAGTTTCGCATCGACACAACCGTGAAGGCGATCAAAGAGGTGATGGAGCGGCCATAGTCGTCTCCGGTTCTGTCCGCTGAGACCAACACGTCGACGGAGAATCAGAATGCTTTCTCATTCCCATAATATTGTTCGAACATTAGTGGTCAGTGCAGCGGTTGTCGTTTACATGGCAATCGGTGCCGCGGCCCCGGTCCTAGCCCAGCAGGCGTACGCACCTGATTCCCTGAGTGCTGCTGATTACGACCGCGCCGAAGGATTTCTCGGCAACAACCTTGGCTCCCTGATCCTCCATTCTGGCGTTTCTCCGAACTGGCTTCCGGGGGGGCGTTTTTGGTACCGGGTTGCAACTGCAGCCGGTGATGAATTCATCCTAGTAGACCCGGAAAGAGGAACACGCGAACCAGCATTTGACCACGCAAGGTTGGCCGAGGCGCTTTCTGAGGCTTCGAGCCAGTTGGCTCCGGAAGCAGCGTCGAACGTGATTTATGAAGCGTACGGGCTACCGTTTACTCGCTTCGAATTTGATGCCAACACGATCCGCTTCACCGCTGGGGGTCGCGGCTGGGCTTGCAACACCCAGAACTATCGGTGTACACCCGCTGGCGCCGTAACGGATGATGGCCGTCAGGGCAGAGGTGGGCGGGGTAATAGCGGCAGGATGCCAACGGTGCTCTCTCCAGATGGGACGCGGGCGGTTTTCATCCGCGACGAAAACCTTTGGGTGCGTGCCGTGGCGACCGGTGCCGAGCAGCCACTGACCCGGGATGGCATCAAGGATTACGGCTATGCCACCGACAATGCAGGGTGGCGAAAAAGCGACCGACCGGTTGTGTTGTGGTCACCGGACTCAAACAAAATTGCTACCTTCCAGCAGGATCAGCGAGGTGTTGGCGAGATGTACTTGACTGATACTCGGCCTGGCCATCCAAGCCTGGAAGCCTGGAAGTATCCACTGCCCGGTGATTCGGTGATTACCGTCGTCGAACGGGTCGTCATCAATCTTCAGGATGGCACATTGGTGCGCCTTCAGATGCCTCCGGACCAACATCGTTCGTCTAGGTGTGACGACATCATCTGCGGTGGTAGCTGGGGCGACGTGCAGTGGAGCCCCGATTCGTCGTCGATGGCATTTTTGTCAACGTCACGCGATCACAAGCAAGAGTGGCTGCGCATTGCCGACATAAGCAGTGGCAAGGTCCGCACAGTACTAAAAGAGTCAGTTCCGACCTTCTTCGAATCGGGCAATGGCGCCATCAATTGGCGCTATCTCCCAGGCTCTGGCGAGTTTATCTGGTTTTCTGAGCGCGATGACTGGGGCCATCTATACCTTTATGACCTTGAAACTGGCGGCCTCAAGAATCAGATTACGTTGGGCGAGGGAAATGTGACAAGGATCCTCCGGCTCGACAAAAAGGAACGGCAAATCTACTTTCTCGGCGTTGGCTTCGAAGGAGAACGTGACCCTTACTTTCAGCATTTCTACCGGGTTGGTTTCGATGGTCGTGGAATGACCCTACTAACGCCCGAGAACGCCAACCACAACATCACACTGTCGCCTTCAGGTGGCCATTTCGTCGACAATTTTTCGACTCCAGATACACCGCCAGTCGCTGTTCTGCGTGACTCTGAGGGGGCGAAGCTCGTTGACCTTGAGTCAGCCGACATTTCACGGTTGCTCGCCGCAGGCTGGCATCCGCCCGAACCATTCACCGTTAAGGCGCGCGATGGCAAGACTGATCTGTATGGCTTGATGTTCAAGCCAACGAACCTAGACCCCAATCGCAAGTATCCGATCATCAACAGTATCTACCCAGGTCCGCAGACAGGCAGCGTGGGGTCTCGTAATTTCTCGGTAGCGCGTGGCGACACTCAGGCGATAGCCGAACTTGGCTTTATTGTCATCAAACTCGATGGCATGGGTACGCCGTGGCGGTCAAAGTCGTTTCATGAAGCCTATTACGGCGACATGGGCGACAATACGCTTCCGGACCAGGTGACGGGGATGCAGCAGCTTGCTGAGCGCTACCCATGGGTCGACATTGATCGTGTCGGGATCTACGGCCATTCAGGCGGAGGCTATGCCACCACTGGTGCGATGTTTCACTACCCAGATTTTTTCAAGGTTGGTGTTTCACAGGCTGGCAACCACGACAATCGCGTGTACGAAGATGACTGGGGGGAAAAGTGGCAGGGTTTGCTCGTCCGAGACGCAGCTGGTGGAACTAACTACGACAATCAAGCGAACCAGAACTTTGCCCATAATCTCAAAGGCAAGCTCTTGTTGGCGCACGGCACTATGGATACCAATGTACCGTTTTACAGCACGCTCTTGGTGGTCGACGCACTCATCGAAGCCAACAAGAACTTCGATTTCATCCTGTTCCCGAACCGAGGCCATGGTTTCGGTAATGAGCCCTACATGATGCGCCGTCGGTGGGATTATTTTGTCGAGCACCTGCTAGGAGCGACCCCTCCCCACGACTATCAGATGCGGCGCAGTCGTTAACCGACCAGAACATCGAAGGCCGGAAGGGATCCAGCCCGGCGGCGAGAACGGTTTCATTCCAGTCTTGTACGGTGACCTGTGTCACCCGCTGACGCGGGCTTCGGCCTCAATTTCCACTAAGTACTCGGAGCCGATGATTCCTGCTTGAACTAGCGTGTTGGCCGGCTTGATGTTGCGAAACCGCATCCCATGGACGTTTGAGATCGGTTCCCAGTGCGTCATGTCCTGGATGTACACACGTGTCCGGATGACGTCGTCGAGGCATGCGCCTAGCGACTGAAGCGCGCCATCGATCTTGTCAATCACAAAGTGGGCTTGAGACACCGGATCGGATCCGCCGATGACCTGGTCACCGTGGGTGGCGGTCGTGCCCGAAATGAAGATTCGATTCTCCTCGCGGATTGCCCGGCTAAAGCCAGCCAGATCTTCCCAAACGGTTCCGCTGATCACCCGCGTTTTACCGTCGGTGCCGGGTTTGGCTTCGTAAGGAGCCGGCATCGCTTCCAGGTGATGGCTGAGATCCCCCGAGGCTGTCAAGTAAGGTGGACGGCGGTACTCGTCGCCGCAGTCACCCGGAATAGGACGCAATCGATCCACCGCCGCGATGATCTCCGCCTTGTCGGCGTCGTCGAGAATGAACTCGAAGATTCTCAGATTGTCATCACGATGCTCGCTGAGTCCAAGGCGGGCGCCGATAATGATGCCGCCAACCGCTGGCTGATCGAGGACATAACGACAAACTACGTTCGCCATGGAGACGTTGTGCCGTTCAGCGATCGCGTGCACGACGCGCAGTAATCCCTGCAAGTTTTCCCAGCCACCGGCCTCACGAATGAAACGCCTGTATTTCATCTCAGACCAAGTCTCGAGCTCATCCTTGTCTGGCTCGGGCTGGTTTAGCCAGCGGTCGGTGAGAAAACCGCCGGCCAAAGTGCCGAATGCCAGCAGCGTAATACCTTGTTTTCGGCACAGTTCGATCATCCCATGCGTGTGCGCCCGCTGATCGAGGAGCGAGAAGCACACTTGGTTTGACGTGATTCCGATGCCGCTGTTCACGATCATCCGCAGGTGTGCGGTGTCGGTGTTGGTGAGGCCGAGGTGGAGAATCATCCCCTCATCCTTGAGCTCTTGGAGGTAGAAGAGGGTGTCGAGATAGCTCGGATCGGCATAGTTCCAGGCATGGAACTGCAGCAAGTCGAGGCGTTCGGTTTGCATCCGGCGGAGTGAAAGCTCAACGGCCTCG
>JAYYTT010000044.1:0-4515 GCA_036344375.1 Acidobacteriota bacterium
TCCCCAGCGCGAGCCACGCGAGCACCGATGACAACGCCCATAGATACCAAGCGAATCGATGCCACCACTTTTCCGAGGTGGCACGGTGCACAAGCCCAATGCAAATGTATCCAATCGCCCCAGCGGAGAGCGTAGCAAAGGCGAGGTTGGTGAACAAGATCTCTGTGCCGATGGTGGTTTCATGCAAATTAAGGCCAACAATCAAAGTTGCGCCGAGAATGGCCGGAACAGAAAGCAAAAAAGAAAAAGTCACCGCCTGCCGGTGCGCAATGCCAAATAACAAGGCGAGAGAAATAGTGAGACCGGAACGTGAGATGCCAGGGAGCATCGCTGCCCCCTGAATTGTCCCGATGGCGATGGCGAGCGCTGGAGTGATGGCGTGTTCGCGGCGTGGCACGAAGTTGGTTGTCATCAAGACGACCCCAGATAGTGCCAAACAAAGGGCGATGAGATCCAGGCGTTGAAAAGCACCACGGATTAAGCTTTCGAAGCCAAGGCCGATAGCCGCCGTCGGAATAGAAGCGAGAATGATATAGACAGTCCAGTGACGAGCAAGAAGTCCATCGACAACTTGGTTGTCCCACTGCCCCTTTAGAATTTTGACCAGCAAATGCCGATAGTAGAAAAGCACGGCACCGGTAGTTCCCAGGTGCACGCTAACTTCGAACAGCTCTCCAGGAAACTGCATTGCTGGCCAGATGAGCTGCACGGCGGCCAGGTGGCCGCTACTCGAAACCGGGAGAAACTCGGTTAACCCCTGAATGACTGCCAAGATGATCGAATAGGCAAGTGATATTGAGGTGGCGGCATTGTTCACTGGACAAGCTCCGGCAGCTCTTCAGCCAGACGGGCAAATTGAATTACTTTAAGAGACTCAGCCCTTGTACTTATGTCAATATCAACAGCGGCGAGCGCCCTCTCGATTTCATCTCGTTGCCAGCCAGATTGACGCAGTGAATTTAATAATGTCTTCCGTCGGTGTGCGAAACTACCCTGCACAACGGTTTCCCAATGTTGTCGTCGGGCAGCACAGGATGGCGGTTCATGTGGTTGTAGGCGAACGAATGCTGACTTGATCTTAGGCTCAGGACGAAAAGCCCCTGGGCCCAAGCGCCGTAGCATCTTGCCGTCGAAGAACCAGCCAATAAGCACAGACAAGAGCGCCCGTTCCGAGGAACCGGCCGCCGCCAATATTCGTTTTGCAATATCCATTGGGACCATATAGTAAGCGTCGGAAACGATTTTATGGTGCTCAACAGTCCAGCGCAGGATTGGACTGGCGATGGCGTACGGCAGGTTACCGACGAAACGCAGTTCGGGCCCGTTAGGCTTTGGCGGATCGTACTCGAGAACGTCATTGTGAATTACCGAAAGTTTGCCAGCGGAGTTGCGAGCGAGTGCCTCAAGTGTTTCGCAGCAACGCTTGTCGACCTCTATCGTTGTTACTCTGACATCGTGTTGCAACAAGGCACGAGTCATGCGCCCTTCCCCTCCGCCAATTTCGAGGAAGTGGTCACCGCTCCGAGGCTTCATCGAACGCACAAGGGCGACCGCGAGCTCGTCATTGGCGAGCCAGTTTTGGCTAAATCTTCGTAGAGGGACAGGCACGATGGCAATTATAGTCGCGTTGACAGGAAGCTGGGAGCGTTGCTACTTTTGCTGTTCCTTCCCGAACTGGTGCTCCAGATTTGTCTCTGGCCTATGAGCGCCCTATTCGGGCACCCAACTTTCTTTGACCGTTTTATTTAAGAATGGCCGACCAGAGGGAATCTGCATCGTTCTCGAGAGACGAAATGCCGAAGGGGTACGCCCCTGAATCGGTCGAGCCTCGTTGGACGAAAGTCTGGGAAGAGCGCGGTGTTGGCACACCGGACCCAGAATCACTAGCCGCAGTCTACTCAATGGTTATTCCACCACCGAATGTGACCGGCTCTCTCCATATTGGCCACACCTTGGATCACACAATCCAGGACATCATGGCGCGGTGGAAGAGGATGCAAGGCTACGATGTGCTGTGGTTGCCTGGGACTGACCATGCTGGTATCGCAACCCAGAACGTTGTGGAGAAACAACTTGCAAAGGAAGGCACGACTCGTATCGAGGTTGGTCGCGAAGAATTCGAGCGTCGCGTTTGGAAATGGAAAGAGGAGTATGGTGGGCGGATTCTCCAGCAAATGCGTCGCGAGGGGCTTACGGTCGATTGGACTCGGGAGCGGTTCACTCTAGATGAGGGTCTGTCGAAGGCGGTCCGACGTGTTTTCGTTGACCTGTATGAGCAAGGGCTCGTCTACCGCGGAGAGTATCTGGTCAACTGGTGTCCCCGATGTGGTACGGCGATATCTGACCTGGAAGTCAAGCACCGCGAGACTCAGGGCTCTCTTTGGCGTCTCCGCTACCGATTGAAGAGTGAAGATGGGGAGGCTAGTGCACAGCAATTTGTGGAGGTAGAGACAACCCGACCGGAAACGATGCTTGGTGACACGGCTCTGGCGGTAAACCCGGATGACAAGCGCTACATTGACCTGGTCGGTAAAACGGCCATCCTTCCGATCATTGGCCGTGAAATTCCGATCATTGCTGATGATTTCGTGGATCAAGAGTTTGGATCAGGCATCGTCAAAGTTACGCCGTCGCACGATCCGAACGACTACGAACTTGGCCTCAGGCACAATCTGGAGCGCGTCAATGTAATCGGCCGTGATGGAAGAATGACGGATGAAGCAGGCGATTTTTCGGGACACGATCGCTTCGAGGCGCGAAAACATGTCATTCATAGAATGGAGCAGGATGGTTATCTAGTTGAGCAGAAGGATCACGTCCACGCGGTTGGCTACTGTGACCGGTGCGATTCGATTATTGAACCGCTGGTATCGCTACAGTGGTTTGTGAAGATGGAGCCACTCGCTCAACCTGCTCTGTCTGCGGTTGAAGATGGCCATATTAAATTCATTCCCGGGCACACGGTGAAGGTTTATCGGGAATGGATGACCAACATCCGTGACTGGTGCATTTCTCGACAATTGTGGTGGGGTCACCGGATTCCGGCTTGGTACTGTGATGATTGCAGCGAAGTCATCGTTGCGTTCGAAGACCCCAAGGCGTGCTCGTGTGGTGGTGAGCTTCGCCAGGAAACCGACGTCCTCGACACTTGGTTCTCGTCAGCGTTATTTCCTTTCTCGACGCTGGGTTGGCCCGACGAGACCGTAGACTTGAAACGCTACTACCCCGGAGCGTTACTGGTCACTGGTTACGACATTTTGTTTTTCTGGGTTGCCCGTATGATTTTTATGGGGCTGCGTTTTTGCGATGAGCCGCCGTTCCGCGAGGTCTTTTTCCACGGGTTGGTGCGGGATGAGCAAGGCGAAAAAATGAGTAAATCGAGGGGCAACGTCGTTGACCCACTTGAGGTGATCGAGGAGTTTGGTGCTGACTCGCTACGCTTTACTTTAGCTTCGATGGCCTCGCCCGGGGGCGACATGGCCCTGGCGCGCGACCGATTGGCAGGTTACCGGACCTTCTGTAACAAGCTATGGAACGCATCAAGGTTCGTGCTCATGAACTTGGGTAACGAGTGGGAGACTGAGCAAGCAGTGGCTGATGCGGCACACCCTGTGGCCGCGAATCTTGCTGACCGGTGGATCTTGTCACGATTTTCTCGGCTCCTTCCGAAATTCGAAGAGAATCTAGGCAAGTATCGTTTTGATGAAGCTAGCCTCGACCTCTACCATTTTGTTTGGCACGAGTTCTGTGACTGGTATATCGAGATGGCTAAGTTAGAGCTGTGGGGCTCTGATCCTGAGGCCCTGCGCTCAACGAGAGCGACCCTCATGGCAGTTCTTGAAGGCTCGCTGAAAGTTCTTCATCCCATCATGCCGTTCATTACAGAAGAAATTTGGAGCCGCCTTCCCGGTGACCGGGAACTCTTGGTTCTGTCGGATTGGCCGCACACTCACCTGGTATGGCGGGACAAAATCGCGGATTCGCGTATCAACGATTTACAAGCTCTCGTGACCGAGCTTCGTCGCGCAAGGCATGACTTCAACATCAGTCCAGGTCAAAAAGTCCCGGTTGATCTGATAAGTAGCAACGCGGCACGTCGCACTGAACTGAATGATTTATCGGATTATCTTGGTTTCCTTGCCAAAGCGGAGCCGGTGTCAGTTCGATCTGACGACGAGGAGATTGGCACGGGTATACATGTGCCATTCGGTGATGTCGAAGCTGTGTTACTGGTTGCTGGCATTGTTGATGTTGCGGGCGAGCGAGACCGTTTGCGAAACAAGTTGGAGAATGTCCAGGCTGATCTCGCTGGACTTGAACAACGGCTCGCCAATGATGGGTTCGTCAACAATGCACCGACCGAGGTCGTTAAAAAGGTAAGCGTTCGAAGAGATGAACTCGCGGCGGAAGCGGAACGATTGAGTCAACAATTCGCTTTAATGGATGGATGAGATGCCGTCCCTAGCCAACGTCGCTACCGCTTTGCCTGAATCTCGTTTCAGTTCAGACGTTCAC
>JAYYTT010000045.1:0-4356 GCA_036344375.1 Acidobacteriota bacterium
CAAGCTGGAGCGCGCGGCGCTCCCCCGAGCGCACCGGATCAGCTCGGCGAGGAGCCCGGTCTGTCGAGCTTTTGAAACGAGTGTTACCACGCCCGCCATCACCACCTGCAGCGACCAAAACACGCTCTTCTTGTTCTGCCAGGTCCCCAAGTTCTTCACCGGTTTCAACATCACAAACCATCGTGCCAGCAGGAACGAAGATCTCGCAATCACTACCCTTCTTGCCGTGTTTGTTGCTGCCCTTCCCTTGGCTGCCATTCTTAGCTTTGAATAGCTGGCTTTCGCGAAGATGGCCGAGGTGGGTGTAGCTGCGGCCACAGACGAGATAAACCGAGCCGCCATCACCACCGTCACCGCCATTGGGGCCGCCCAGGGGGACATACTTCTCGCGCCGAAATGAAATACATCCTCGGCCGCCGTCACCCGCCTGGACCCGAATTTGTACCAGGTCGCGGAACATGATCGATTTTCTGGAGGGCTCGCTTACGCACTAAAGATGCTATGCGAGTAAAAGACAAATGGTCAGTAGGAGAATGGCGCTATTGGGGCAAAACCGAAACGAACTTGCCTCGTCTGCCTTTATCCTCGAAAGTGACGACCCCATCGGCGGTTGCGAACAGGCTGTCGTCACTACCGCGGCCGACGTTTTGCCCCGGCTTAAAGCGCGTTCCACGTTGCCGGATGATGATCGACCCACCGGTCACCAGCTGGCCACCGTAACGCTTAACGCCGAGTCGCTGGGCATTGCTATCACGGCCGTTACGACTACTGCCTTGACCCTTTTTGTGTGCCATTGTTCTGTCCTCAGGAAACGACGATCTTGTCTATGCGCAGAGCAGTGTAACCCTGGCGATGACCTATCTTGCGTCGGTAGCCCTTGCGGCGCTTCTTCTTGAAGGCGATCACCTTGCGGCCACGCCCCTCCTCAACCACAGTGCCCTTAACACTCGCACCAGCAATGGTCGGGTCACCCACCTGGACATTCTTCCCGTCCACAACGAAGTGGACCGCCGAGATAGACACTTCATCGCCTACCGGGCTGGCAAGACGCTCAACACGCACAATCTCTCCCTCGCTAACCCGGTATTGTTTCCCGCCTGTTTCAATAACTGCGTACATCTTCCTTAACCTTAGGAAAAGGGGTGGGGATGACTCGGTAATTGTAAGGTCTCCGAACCCTTTGCAGCAAGCCGTCCAAACTGGCCCAGAACCAGAGTTGACGATGTTTTGAGGCCTTCGCCGCGCTCTAGGCAATCTGTTCACCCCACTCTTTGTGTCGAAACGTTAATTAGTGGGGTTCAGAGCGCTCTGCTCGTGCTCCAGCTTGTCGATTGGCCGGCTAAGTGTCGAAAAAATTGTTGGTCCCAAAAAATACCTGTGCCTTAAAATCTCGGCCCAATGTAGAAGTCGAAACGCGGGCGACCAATAAACTCTTTCCCATTAAAATGCTGTGATATATAAAAGTTCATCGGCATCGGTCCTAGATCGATCGAAACTCCACCGCCAAACGCCGCCAGCGCGTCTTTCAATTGCCCGTCTTCAACAAGGACAAACTCCATGCCGTCGAACCACGCACCACCCACATCAAGGAAGAACAGCCCCCGGATATCGCTGATCACCATCATTCCAGCGCGAAGCTCGTCTATGAACGGCCACCGGTACTCGAGATTCGTAAACCAGGCACGGTTACCGGAGAATTGCAGCCAGTCGTAACCGCGCAATTGGTTCATCCCACCCATGAAAAACACGTTGGGCGTTTCCCCCTCGCTCCAGGCCAACCAGGAACGCCACGCGATGATGTTGCGCTCCGTAATAGGAAAATACATGCGGTGATCAACCACCCACTCTTTGAAGTTCAGTTCGGCGAGGTTCGGTGGTGAATATCGAAAGTCCACGCGGCTTCGCCAGCCCCCAAAAGGGCCAAACTCCCGGAAGCGCGCTTTGTCCGCAATCAGTGAAATACCCAACGGCATGGACCGCCCGCTCGGGTATGCACTACCAACAATAAAGTCGCCGCCTGTTGTTTCAAGTCGGTTAGCAAACATGTACTTCGAATTGTAGTAACCCGCTGAGAGCTCAACGCGAAAATCTCGGGTCAGCGGATACGAAGCGAAAATCTCGACCCCATCGAGCTCGAAAAAACTCTCGCGATCAAGGTCATTAAGATTGTTCATGTCTTGTGTGAAGAAAAACAGCCTCTGGTGAGTCCCCGAAACACCCCAGTTAAGCCGCCTTCTTTGATTGAAGTACATCCCTTGCAGGTTCCGTTGTCTCGACGCGGAGCCAAACACTCCTACGATCCGATGGTTCCCCATAAGGTCAGATACCTCGACCGACATAGCTGCCAAAGCAGTCCCGACACCGCCATATCGCCCATATCCACCAGCGACGTTGACGTTGGAAATGTGCCAGCCCGCGGATGGGGACTGGCTAACGTTACTCTGGTCGAGTTGGACAGACGCCACATCGGCCATTTCCTGCTCGATTGCAGCTAGAGCTTCATCGGGAAGAGCTTCGTCATCAGCCAGATAAGTCTCGAGCGACTCGGAAGGGATGTCCATCAAGTAAAGCTCGTAACGTCCATCACCATAGTTGCTAAACAGTAGATCGCCCTTCGCGCTAGCATTTTGTGGCAAAGGCTGCGGGAAAAAAGAACCGCCAAGTATGTCTGTGTGCTTCTCCACCTGGCCAGTGGCTAGAGCCATGGAATAGAGGTTGTACTTCCCTGTGCGGTCCGACGAGAAAAATAGGCGGGTGCCGTCCCTCGAAAATGCTGGTTGCGTGTCGTTGCTCAGTCCAAAGGTTAGCTGCACGCGCTGCTGTGGCCTTGATAAATCGACCATGAAGAGTTTCTTGTAACCAAGCGCGTGGCTAGTAAACACCAGTAGGCGCCCATCCGGAGACCACACAGGAGCGTAATCGTAGACTTCATCTTGGGTGACGTTAAGCAACTGGTCGTTGCTAGGATCATAGATCCAGATATCGCGGACGCCATTTAGATGTGCCCCAAAGGCAACTCTGCCGTCTGGGCCTATGTCAGGTGACATCGCCTGGTCAAGATCGTCAAGCTTTTTCTTCCAGTCGACTTCGCCATCATCAGAGTCAACGGCGTACAACGTTCGTGTTGGTGGCGTGCGCCCGAAGAAAGCTACTTGGGTGCCATTCGGAGACCATGACATGTCAGCGCCCGACCGGTAGCCAACCGTCAAGCCCTGGGCAATGAGGTATTCATAGTCACCGTTGACGCCATCGGTTAGGTTCTCGAGGACTGCTCCAGTGTCCATATCGAAGCGCATGATGTCGAGCTTGAGTCGTTTGCGGTCGAGAGAAACGGCTACGAACTCGTCGCCTTCCGGTGACACTGCAGGAGAAAAGGCCGCCGGGCGATCCTCGTTGTCCATGTGGTTGAAGATGCCTATGCCAAAATCGTCGGCCTCGTCGTCTTCAAGAACATTCGGAAGGTACTTGCTGCGCAGATAGTCGCGGAACCTCTCATTGAACTCCGCCGCGTTGACGTTAAAAGCGCGCTCGATGCCACGGTCTATATCCTGCCCAAGATCACGGCGAACCTCACCCATGAAGATTCGTACTCCGTCTTCGCCATATTGCTCGGCGATATAGTCGTAAACCACTTGGCCGAGGACATAGTCAACAAAGTAACCGCTGTTGGACGACATCTGATTGAGTGTTGGGATCTGGTCCATCAGTACAACGTCGCGCAGCATCATCTCGTCGAGTGACGTGAGGTTGTCAGCGGCGTGCTCCGCGAGCCCCTCCATAACCCATGTCGGAGGTGACATCCGCAGGTTCCGACCTAGGTTGCCACCATAGAAAAAATCGTATTCGAAGATGTGGGTGATCTCGTGGACAAGCAACTTGAGAAGTTCGTCTGGCGGATCATCAACTGGCAACACCAATCGATTAATAGTCGGCTCCGCGAACGCCGCGACCCCCTCGGGGAGGAAATACGGGAAAATGTGAGTTTGCTCAAATTCGGCATGCGTCTGGTAGTAAACAATCGGGGTACGCTTCGACAAGTCGTGATTTAAGAGTCGGCGAAGTCGTTGGTAAGCCTCCTCTGAAAAGGCGACAACTTCGTCGAGTTGAGCCTCTTCTTCCTGGTAGTACATGATGTCGAAGTGTGGAGCCTTGTAGACCCAAAAATCGAATTGGTCGTAGGTAACCTTGTTCTTGCCGTAACTTGTGCTGTAGCCAGTCTGGCGCATCTGCATTTGAATAGGTCGACCAGTGCCCTTCTTGATAATCGAGCCATTCTTCTGAGCGGATTCGGTCTCGTCCACTTGCTGTGCGTGAGCCGGCATCATGGTGACAAAAGTCAGAACAATAGACGCGATC
>JAYYTT010000046.1:0-4250 GCA_036344375.1 Acidobacteriota bacterium
TCGACCAAGTGCGTGACCCCGCTTGGGTAGCTGAAAACGGCCACACCCCAACACTAATGGATTATTCGCGGTTCAATTATGTCGCCCAACCGGAAGACGGCATCGCAGCTGAGGACCTAATTCCAAAGATCGGACCTTACGACAAGTGGGCCACGATGTGGGGGTATAAGCCGATTCCGAATGCCAACACGCCAGATGAAGAGCTTCCCACGCTCGACGAGTGGGCACGCGCCCAGGATGAAACGCCTTGGTATCGATTCTCAACAGCACAGGCAGCCGGCTCTGACCCACAAAGTATGACCGAAGCTGTTGGTGACATCGACGCCATCGAGGCTACGACCCTTGGCTTAAGGAACATTGAGCGAGTCTCCAATATGTTAATGGCAGCCACCACAACGCAAGACGGCGCTCCTTACGATGAGCTCACCGAAGTATATGGTCGCTTGCTGGGCCAGTGGCGCGTCGAGATGGGGCACGTGACCCAATTAGTTGGTGGTTTCCGCTCACAGCAAAAACACATCGGACAAGAAGGCGTTCGTTTCGAGCCAGTGCCAGCTGCGATGCAACGCCAGGCCACGATGTTTTTGATTGAAAACGCTCTGCACACGCCGCGGATGTTTGTGCGCCCCGAGCAGCTTCGCCGCATGGAACCAACTGGCGTCATGGATCGAATTCGAACAGCTCAAAATTCAATTATGAATTCGATGTTGCAGGCCAACAGGCTAAACCGAATAGTCGAGCAGTCGGCGCTTGACCCTGGCGCTTACGCGCCTATCGATTACCTGACTGACGTGCGAAATGGGGTATGGAGCGAACTGGCCACTGGAAGCGAAATTGACCCCTTCCGCCGCAATACCCAGCGCGTTTACCTGGATACTGCCAATAACCGTCTTAATGGTGGCTCGACACCACCTAGCGGCGAGGTGCGTGCCCTGTTGCGCGGTGAATTGCGGACCCTACGCGACCAGATTGCTACTGCGTTAGAAACGGTCACTGACCCAGCAACGCGCTTACATCTAGAAGATTCGGTTGACATAGTTAATACAACTCTCGATCCGCGGGCCATGCGTGAACGTTCAACGGCAGCTGGTGGTGGCGGAGGTCGAGGGATCACTCAAGAGCTAGCGTCGTCGATCTTTGGTTTTGACTACGATAACGACCCATTTTTGACTCTGCCGGCAGTTTGCTGGCCGGATTACGTGATCCGCTGAAACCTCTAGGTCAAGACCGGAAATCCGTGAGGCTATTTAAATAAGATGCCAGATGAACGATAGGAAGGCCGAGTATTGGCAGCGTAACTTACGCTATCTCGGGATATTGTTATCCGTCTGGTTTCTTGTCTCCTATGGGTTCGGCATCCTGCTAGCGGACATGCTCGATAGCATACGCCTTGGCGGCTTTAAGCTTGGATTCTGGTTTGCGCAACAGGGATCAATTTACGTCTTTGTAATTTTGATCTTTGTCTACGTCCGCTTAATGAACCGGCTTGACCGCGAGTTCAACGTACACGAAGAAGAAAGTCCAGGACCAGATCCTGCGGGCCCCCACCCATGACCGTCCAGACTTGGACCTTCATCATGGTCGGCTTGTCATTCGTGCTCTACATCGGTGTAGCCATACGATCACGGGCCTCTTCGACGGGCGAATTCTACGTCGCCGGTGGCAAAGTGCCTCCGGTAGTTAACGGCATGGCGACTGCAGCTGACTGGATGAGCGCTGCGTCGTTCATTTCGATGGCCGGGATGATTTCCTTCATGGGCCGCGATGGTTCTGTCTACCTGATGGGGTGGACCGGTGGCTACGTCCTTCTGGCATTACTACTCGCGCCGTACCTTCGCAAGTCTGGTAAGTACACCGTTCCCGACTTCATCGGCGAACGCTATTACTCTCAGACAGCTCGCTTTGTAGCTGTCCTGTGCGCAATCTTCGTCTCCTTTACTTACATTGCCGGCCAGATGCGCGGGGTTGGCATTGTGTTCTCGCGATTCCTCGACGTCAGTATCAACAATGGTGTCCTGTTCGGCATGGGAATTGTCTTCTTTTACGCCGTTCTCGGGGGCATGAAGGGGATCACTTACACTCAGGTGGCCCAATACTGCGTGTTGATTTTCGCCTATATGGTACCGGCGATCTTCATCTCATTGTTGCTAACCGACAACGTGCTGCCACAGTTGGGTTTCGGGTCGCGCCTAGCAGATGGGTCGGGAATGTACCTGCTTGATCGTTTAGACGGGCTGTCTGAGGAGCTCGGCTTCGCTGCGTACACAGCCGGGCAGAAACAAACAGTGGATGTATTTTTTATCACCCTGGCACTAATGGCGGGAACGGCGGGACTGCCACACGTAATTGTGCGTTTTTATACCGTTCCGAAGGTAGCGGCTGCCCGTAGTTCGGCGGGTTGGGCGCTCGTCTTTATCGCATTGCTGTACACCACGGCGCCAGCAGTTGGGGCCTTCGCACGAACCAACTTCATCACCACTATCTCGAACGCAAAATATGATGAGATGCCTGGATGGTTCCACAACTGGGAAACCACCGGCCTAATTAGCTATGAAGATCACAATGGCGACGGCCGTGTCCAATACACCGGTCCGGAATCGAGCATCACTAATGAGGTAATCGTCGATCGCGACATCATGGTGCTCGCTAACCCAGAGATCGCCAGGCTACCGGCATGGGTAGTCGGCTTGGTAGCGGCTGGTGGACTCGCGGCCGCTCTCTCAACCGCCGCCGGGCTCCTGTTAGTCATTTCTACATCGGTGGCACACGACTTGTTCAAAAAGGGCCTGCAGCCGAACATCACTGAGAGACGAGAGTTGATCATTGCGCGGGTCGCCGCTGGAATGGCGGTCGGAGTGGCCGCCTACTTCGGGATAAACCCAGTGGGTTTCGTGGCGCAGGTGGTCGCCTTCGCCTTCGGCCTTGCTGCTGCGTCCTTTTTTCCTGCCATCCTCATGGGAATCTTCTCCAGGAGGATGAACAAGGAAGGTGCTATTGCTGGTATGGTGTCCGGCATTATTTTCACTGCCGCCTACATCACCTGGTTTAAGCTCGTTCATCCGGAGCTTAATAGTGCCGAAAACTGGTTGTTGGGAATCTCTCCAGAGGGAATCGGCGCGGTGGGGATGTTAATCAACTTCGCCATTGCGTTAATAGTCTCGAGAGTCACTGAAGAGCCCCCCTGGGAGGTTCAGGCCCTAGTCGAGGAAATTCGGGTGCCCCGTCGCAGAGATGAAATGCCTGGAAGCCCTGTCTAGAAGCTGGCACAGGGACGAAATATTTCTTGACTAAGAAAGCCCCTCTCCAACTTGTTTCGAGTTTGTGGGATTGACCGTGGGCTCGGAAAATTTCGGAAACCCGCAAACCGGATAGCATGTACTCATGGAAAAGCTGCGCATCCAAGGTGGTCACATGCTGAGCGGCAAGGTGCGGGTGGGAGGTGCCAAAAATGCTGCGCTTCCTGAACTCGCTGCGACGCTGCTGACCGACGAGCCAGTGCGGCTCACAAATGTCCCCGCGGTTCGTGATGTCGCTACGATCATCCGCTTGCTTGAGCATCTTGGGGTCCAGATAGAGCGTGATGCCAATGGGACACATTCCAGGCTCTGTGCATTCAACGGAACCGAAGCTCCGTATGACCTGGTGAAAACGATGCGCGCATCTTTTCTCGTTCTTGGCCCGCTGCTTGTTCGTACTGGGCGTGCTCGAGTCTCGTTGCCAGGCGGTTGCGCAATCGGTGCAAGGCCGGTTGATCAACACCTATCAGCACTAACCCAACTCGGGGCTAATCTGCGGGTTGAAAAAGGCTATGTCATCGCTGAAGCGCAGCGTTTAAATGGTTCCGAAGTAACTTTCTCTTCGCCCACAGTGGGTGGCACCGAGCATCTGATGCTGGCGGCATCGCTAGCACAGGGAACGACCGTGTTACGCAACGCGGCATGCGAGCCTGAAGTCGCTGATTTAGCCATTCTGCTCAACTTAATGGGGGCGAGAATCGAAGGAGCTGGCTCGGACACAATCGAGATTCGCGGTGTCTCGGAGCTCGGGGGGGCTGATCACAAGATACTCCCTGACCGGATCGAGGCCGGCACTTATCTCGTCGCGGGTGCTTTAAAGGGGGATCGGCTTGAGATTGAAAATTGCCGGCCCGCTCACCTCGAAGCCGTGATCAACAAGGTTCAGGAAATCGGCGCTAATATCGAGCCAGGAGATGACTCCCTTTGTATAAGTGCTTCAACTGATTATCGTGC
>JAYYTT010000047.1:0-5000 GCA_036344375.1 Acidobacteriota bacterium
TGGGAGGAATTCAGTCGTACATTTTGGCTCGACCACCCTCTCGGGACACCAATTCTCGGCACTCGTGAAACGATTAAGTCGCTCAGTTGCGATGACCTTAACGTGTTCTTTCGTCGAGCCTATGAACCGGCGAACGTCGTCGTCGCTGCCGCGGGTCGACTCGATCACAAAGAGATTTTGGGGCTCGTCGAAGCAAAGTTCGGCGGCCTTTCCAATCACAGCGAACCTCTGGAGATCTCCGCACCGAGGGCCTTTCAACACTTCCGAATTCTCAGCAAGGAGGAGCTTGAACAGGTTCACATCGCAGTTGGTTGCCCAGGCCCCTCGATCGACGAAAAAGAACGCTACGCTGCCTTCTTACTCAACGCGGTGCTCGGTGGCAGCGTTTCATCGCGGCTGTTTCAGTGCATTCGTGAGGAACACGGTCTTGCTTATAGTGTCTATTCTGCGCTCGAGACCTACGCTGATGCAGGGTGTTTCTGGATCTACGCAGGCACCCGACCAGATGCGGCGGCCACGGTCCTCGACCTTATCATTGAAGAACTCAGCGTTTTGCGGGAGGTGCCAGTCTCGCCCAAAGAACTTTCTCGCATGAAGGAAAACCTGAAAGGCAGTGTGATGCTCGGGCTTGAGAGCACTGTTGGTCGTATGAGCACCCTCGCCCAGCAGGAAATATATTTCGGCCAAACTTTTGACATGGACGAAATTCTGCTAGGTATTGACGGAGTGGAAGCCGAGCAAATCCAGGAGATGGCACGACGTGTTTTTGCTGACGACGGCATTGCGGTCGATGTATTGGCTCAACGATCGGTGGCTGACAAGTTGAACACGCGTTTCGCCGACGGGCTTACCCTTCCTGCCGGCGGCCGGCTAGTTTTGGCCTAGTCGATTACACAAGTCGCGGCCGACAAGTTTGGTCGACCTGAACTACCGGGATAGAATTAGCTTTCTGGATCGTTGTCTGTATCCACCTTTGGCGACGTATCGTGCCTGAAAACTTTTCCGAGCCTTCGCGATGATCAGCCGTTACACGCGTCCCGAAATGAGCAGCATCTGGGATGAAGCGGCTCAATACGCTACCTGGCTTGAGGTAGAGCTCGCAGCTGCCGAAGCGATGGCGGAGCTCGGGAACATTCCCGCTGAAGCGCTCGAGAATGTGCGTCGTGCAGTTCCGCCCGATCCTGAACGAGTGTTGGAGATCGAGCGACGAACGAGCCATGACGTTATTGCATTTCTTGAGGCCATCGAAGAACAGATCGGCGCCGATGCTCGTTATCTGCACCTCGGACTGACATCTTCTGATGTGCTGGACACATCGTTAGCGCTCCGTTGTGTGCGTGCCGCTGACCTTTTAATCGCTGGTTGCGATGATCTCGTCGCATTGTTCATGGCAAAAGCACTTGAGTACCGAGACCAACCGATGGTTGGTCGCACCCACGGAATCCACGCTGAACCCATCACCCTCGGTCTCAAGTTCTTGCGCTACTACGAGGAATTCCGTCGTGCCGCTGACCGATTGCGACGAGCGCGAGAAGTCATTCGCTTCGGCCAGATTTCGGGGGCAGTGGGTAGCTATGGAACACTCGATCCCGCCGTCGAGCCGCGAACATGCGCCAAGCTTGGGCTCAACGTTGAGCCCGTTTCGTCGCAGATCGTGCCACGTGATCGGCACGCTGAGTTTCTCTCACACCTTGCTGTCGTCGCGGCATCGATTGAAAACGTTGCTCTTGAGATTCGCGGCTTGCAGCGCACCGAGGTTCTTGAGGCAGCCGAGCCCTTCGGGAAGGGCCAGAAAGGCTCGTCCGTAATGCCCCACAAGCGTAATCCGATCAAGTGCGAGAACC
Organism: Acidobacteriota bacterium; assembly: GCA_036344375.1. Lineage (GTDB taxonomy): Bacteria > Acidobacteriota > UBA890 > UBA890 > UBA890 > UBA890. The sequence continues at coordinate 1,845 of JAYYTT010000047.1, forward strand.
TTGTTGGTTTGGCGCGGTTGGTACGAGCTTACGCCGTGACTGGCTTCGAGAACGTTGCTTTGTGGCACGAACGTGACATCTCGCACTCGTCAGTTGAGCGAGTTGCTATCGCCGACGCTTGTATCGCGCTTGATTTTATGCAGCATCGCTTAAAGGGTGTCATTGATGGCCTTGATGTCTACCCAGAGGCTATGGAACAGAACCTGAACCTGACGAACGGGCTCGTTTTTTCGAGCCGAGTCCTCGAAGTGCTTCTGCAGGCGGGCTTGGCTCGGACCGATGCCTATCGACTTGTACAGAGAGCGGCGATGAATTGTTGGGACACTGGGGAGCCCCTCAGAGAACTGCTTGCAGTGGATGACGAAGTTATGGAGTGGTTGTCGGAGAAGGATCTCGACGAGGCCTTTGACATTAAGGCGGCGCTTTCTGGGGTCGAAGCGGTCTACGAAAGAATCATTGGAGCCGTTGATGCTGCGACTGGCAGCGTTCACGGTGAGCACGATCGTCGTTCTGTGACACGGCGAAGAGCAGAAGAATGAAACCTTCGGGGGCCTTATGGCGCAAAGCCTGAACCACTGCTGTGGAGTTTTTGGAATTATCGGGCACAGCGAAGCCGCAAGGCTAGCGTATTTAGGACTCTATGCCCTGCAGCATCGAGGCCAGGAGAGTAGTGGCATTGCAACCGCCAACCTCGGTGCGATGTTTGTTGAAAGGGGCATGGGTGAAGTCGCAGAGGTGTTTGATAGCGAGCGACTTGACAGGCTGCCGGGACGGGCTTCGATTGGTCACGTGCGTTACTCCACAGCTGGGGCGAGCAACCTTGCCAACGCACAGCCAGTGCGAATCGAGTCACCCTGTGGATCGATTGCGCTAGGACACAACGGGAACCTGGTCAATGCTGACCAGATTCGAACCCATCTTGAGCAAGAAGGTTCGATATTTACATCGAGTAGCGATACCGAGGCCCTCTTGCACCTGTTCGCACGTAGCAAGTGTGACACGATCGCTGATGCTTTAACGGAAGCCCTCGGGCAGGCAGAGGGGGCGTTCACCATGACGGTATTGGCCAACGATTTATTGATTGGTGTCCGCGACCCTCTCGGCTTCCGACCGCTTTCGATCGGTCATATTGATGGTGCCTTTGTTTTTGCTTCGGAGACTTGTGCATTCGATTTGATCGGGGCCCAGTACATCCGCGACGTGCAGCCTGGAGAGATGATCGAAATCGGCGAGAAGGCGGCTGGCTCAAAGGTGGCGCTCGAAGCCGCCATTGCTGGACCATGTGCGGAAGCGCCTGGTTTCCGATCGATTCAGCCTTGGAGCCAGCAGACAGAGCGACGCTGTATCTTTGAACATGTCTATTTTGCGCGTCCCGACAGCCAATTGTTCGGTGCTGGCGTCATGGATGCGCGGAAACGGATGGGCAATATCCTTGCTCAAGAATCTCCGGCTGATGCCGATCTGATCGTGCCGGTTCCCGACGGCGGGACTTTTGCCGCTCTGGGATATTCGTCTGAGTCGGGATTACCCTTCGAGCCCGCGCTGATTCGCAACCATTACGTTGGCCGTACGTTCATCGAGCCGCGACAGTCGATCCGCCATTTTGGCGTCAAGGTGAAACTGAACCCGGTGGAAAGCGTAACCAAGGGGAAGCGCATAGTGCTGATCGATGATTCAATCGTAAGGGGAACAACTAGTGCCAAGATCGTGGAGATGATGCGCACCGCCGGGGCCCGCGAGGTTCACGTTAGAGTGTCATCGCCACCGTACATCTCGCCATGCTATTACGGTATTGACACACCGCATCGCGAGGATCTTGTAGCGGCGAATCATTCGGTTGAAGAGATCCGTGAGCAGATCGGCGCCGACTCGCTGGCTTATCTTTCTCACGCTGGCCTGCAACGGTCGCTTCCTGATGGTGACGTATCCTATTGCTCCGCGTGTTTTACCGGGGAATATCCGACTCCGCTCGGTAGCGATCTTGAATCGCAAATGAAACTTTTTGAGCCTGTTGGAGCTGGACCAGCAAAGATCAACAGTAGTTAGTCACTTGGGGCCATGATTCGGGCCACCACGGGGATGCAAGATAAGACAGTGTCAGGACCACCACAAAAGCCAAAACTTACTTATAGTGACGCGGGGGTTGATCGTGTAGCCGCTGCGGCGGCCAAGAAGCGGATTAGGGCTCTCGTGCGCAGTACGTTCACAGAGAATGTAGTGGGTGATATCGGTAGTTTTGGCGGTGGCTTTCGCTTGACAGGGGGTGGCTCAAACGCAGTGCTCGTTGCTTCAGCGGACGGCGTTGGTACTAAGGTGAAGATCGCGGTGATGGCTGGTGATTATGAAGGTGTCGGATACGACATCGTGGCACATTGCGCCGACGACATTCTCACGCAGGGTGCGGTGCCATTGTTCTTCCTTGACTACATTGCTCTGGGGAAAATGGAAGAGTCTGTGGTCGAGTCGATTCTCCGAGGGTTGGCAACCGCTTGTCGTGATGTTGGTGCGGCACTAATTGGAGGCGAGACGGCTGAGATGCCTGATATTTACCGGCCTGGCGAATTCGACCTTGCTGGTTTCATTGTCGGAGAGTCAATAGGTGCTGAACTGCTCGACGGTTCAGCGATTCGATCGGGCGACCATCTCCTTGGCTTAGCCTCGAACGGTCTGCATACCAACGGCTACTCACTAGTGCGCAAGATCGTTTTTGAACACCAGGGCTTGGAGGTTGACGACTTGGTCGACGAGTGGGGCTGTACCGTGGGACAAGAGTTGCTGCGGCCCCACCGGGCTTACGTTGCAGCATTACGCGCGCCAATCACGAAAGGGGAAATCCACGGATTAGCCCATATAACCGGGGGTGGTTTGCACGAAAACGTTCCACGGATGTTGCCCAAGGATTGTGGTGCAGTGATTGATCCGGAAGCCTGGTCAGTCCCAGAAGTATTTCGAAGCCTACAGGCATGGGGAGGGATTGCGGAAGACGAGATGTGGCACACATTCAACATGGGGGTCGGGATGGTCGTGGCTGTTCCGATGGAACGTAGCCGGGAGTTGCTTAAAGAGCTTAGTTTGGCTGGAGATGAAGCGTTTCTGATTGGCGCCGTGGTCAAAGGTGATGGCCTGCGCCTCGAACCAGGCTTTACGGCACCCGAA
>JAYYTT010000047.1:10000-15742 GCA_036344375.1 Acidobacteriota bacterium
GTGGGAGGACGTTGGCTTCGCGCCTGTCCGACCGCGTACCTTTTGCATAATGGGCTGGCTAGTTGTGGTATGCAGCGAGGTTAAGCTTTTAGGCGAGCCGTAGGGAAACCGAGTCTGAATAGGGCGTTTAGTTGCATGCTGCAGACGTGAAGCCGGGTGATCTATCCTTGACCAGGGTGAAGCGTGGGTAAAACCACGTGGAGGCCCGAACCAGTGTCGGTTGAAAACGGCTTGGATGAGTTGGGGATAGGGGTGAAAGGCCAATCAAACCCGGGAATAGCTCGTTCTCCCCGAAATAGCTTTAGGGCTAGCCTTTGGCGATGGATTGCGGAGGTAGAGCACTGGAAGGGCTAGGGGGCCTATAAGCTTACCGAACCCTACCAAACTCCGAATGCCGCATATCTTAGCCAGGGAGTCAGACTGCGAGGGATAAGCTCCGTAGTCGAAAGGGAAACAGCCCAGACCGCCAGCTAAGGCCCCTAAGTGCAGGCTAAGTGGAAAAGGATGTCGAGATGCACAGACAGCCGGGAGGTTGGCTTAGAAGCAGCCATCCTTTAAAGAAAGCGTAATAGCTCACCGGTCGAGTGACTCGGTGCCGAAAATGTACCGGGGCTAAGCCTGCCGCCGAAGCTGCGGATTTATAGGAACTCCGGTTCCTATGAGTGGTAGGGGAGCGTTCTGTGTTGCTTGAAGTCAGACCGTAAGGACTGGTGGACGGCACAGAAGTGAGACTGCCAGCACGAGTAGCGATAAAGAGGGTGAGAACCCCTCTCGCCGGAAGTCTAAGGTTTCCTGAGGAAGGTCAGTCCGCTCAGGGTTAGGCGGCCTCTTAGTCGAGGACGAAGGTCGTAGACGAAGAGAAGCAGGTCAACATTCCTGCCCCGCCTGAATAACGTTTGACCGAAGGGGTGACGCAGGAGGGTAGCTCAGCCTGCGATTGGAAGTGCAGGTTGCAAGCAAGTAGCCGGGGGGACCAGGCAAATCCGGGCCCCCATTTCAAACGGTGAGATGTGATGCCGAGGTCTTCGGACCGCAAAGTGAGTGATCCCACGCTGCCAAGAAAAACCTCGTAGGGAGTAATTCAGGCGACCGTACCGCAAACCGACACAGGTAGACAGGGAGAGAATCCTAAGGCGAACGAGTTAACACTGGTTAAGGAACTCGGCAAATTGGCTCCGTAACTTCGGGAGAAGGAGCGCCCCGTTAGCGTGAAGGACCTTGCGTCCGGAGCGTGAGGGGGTCACAGAAACCAGACCCAGGCGACTGTTTACTAAAAACACAGGTCTCTGCAAAGTCGAAGTCGACGTATAGGGACTGACGCCTGCCCGGTGCCGGAAGGTTAAGAGGACGGGTTAGCCCTCGGGCGAAGCTCAGAATTGAAGCCCCGGTAAACGGCGGCCGTAACTATAACGGTCCTAAGGTAGCGAAATTCCTTGTCGGGTAAGTTCCGACCCGCACGAATGGCGTAACGATCTGGGCGCTGTCTCGACCAGTGGCTCGGCGAAACTGAAGTGCCGGTGAAGATGCCGGCTACCCGCAGCTGGACAGAAAGACCCCGGCACCTTTACTACAACTTAGTACTGGGTTTTGGTATGTCGTGTGCAGAATAGGTGGGAGGCTTTGAAACCAGGCCGCTAGGCTTGGTGGAGCCAACCGTGAGATACCACCCTCGTTATGCTGAAACTCTAACCCAGGTCCGTTATCCGGATCGGGGACAGTGCTTGGTGGGTAGTTTAACTGGGGCGGTTGCCTCCCAAAGGGTAACGGAGGCGCCCAAAGGTTCCCTCAGGCTGTTTGGAAATCAGCCGCAGAGTGTAAAGGCATAAGGGAGCTTGACTGCGAGACTGACAAGTCGAGCAGGTGGGAAACCAGGGCTTAGTGATCCGGCGGTTCCGTATGGAAGGGCCGTCGCTCATCGAATAAAAGGTACGCCGGGGATAACAGGCTTATCTCCCCCAAGAGTTCACATCGACGGGGAGGTTTGGCACCTCGATGTCGGCTCATCGCATCCTGGGGCTGAAGCAGGTCCCAAGGGTTCGGCTGTTCGCCGATTAAAGCGGTACGTGAGCTGGGTTTAGAACGTCGTGAGACAGTTCGGTCCTTATCCGCTGTGGGCGTAGGAAACTTGAGGAGCGCTGTCCCTAGTACGAGAGGACCGGGATGGCTCGAGCTCTCGTGTACCAGTTGTTCCGCCAGGGGCATCGCTGGGTAGCGATCTCGGGATCGGATAACCGCTGAAGGCATCTAAGCGGGAAGCCGGCTCCAAGACGAGGTTTCCCTGGGGCTTCGGCCCCCTGAAGGGCCCTGCGAGACGAGCAGGTTGATAGGCCGTAGGTGTAAGCACAGTAATGTGTTCAGCCGAGCGGTACTAATCGCCCGTGAGGCTTGGCCTCTAAATTCGCCAGGGGCAGACGAGCGTGATGGTAGTTGGAAAGCTGCCTTCTCGTTTTCGCTGCACCCGAGCCGGACCTTTCGAAAAATGGGCTCAAGTCGTTGATCTGCTCAGCGAAAGCTAAGCACGGTCGGCGTAATGCTCAGCAAAACAAGTGGATCGATCGTGGAGTCGCGAAAGCGATCCTGCAATCCGATCCAAAGCTGGACTATTCAGTTAGAGTTTCCCGGTGACTGTAGCGGGGAGGATACACCCGTTCCCATTTCGAACACGGAAGTTAAGCTCCCCAGCGCCGATGGTACTGCCTGGGCAACTGGGTGGGAGAGTAGGTCGTCGCCGGGTTATTTTTCGAGAAGGCTGTTCGGTTCCGTGGAGCCGGGCAGCCTTTTTTGTACTGAACTGATCAATGACCTGGCACGTTGAACTAGCGATCATCAGCCGGTTCATCGTATTCAGTGATGAAGAGAACTCCGTTGAGTGTCGTCACGTGGCTCATTCCGGCGGATCTTCCATCACGATGATAGGATTTTCCTTGTCCAGGAGTTTTTGATGTCCGGTCATTCCAAGTGGAGCACAATCAAGCGAAAGAAAGGCGCGGCCGACGCTGCCCGTGGGAAAGTGTTTTCCAGGTTGGTTAAGGAGATCACAGTCGCTGCCAAGCAGGGAGGTCCGGACAGCGAATCGAATCCACGATTACGCACTGCGGTTGCAACTGCAAAAGCCGAGAACATGCCGGCTGACAACATTAAACGTGCCATCCAGAGGGGAACGGGTGAACTCCCAGGGGTCATTTATGAGGAGGTCAATTACGAGGGGTACGGACCCGGTGGTGTTGCGCTGCTTGTGCAAGCGGCCACGGACAATCGTAACCGAACCGTTGCGGAGATTCGGAAGATTTTCGAGCGAGCTGGTGGTCATCTTAGTGAGCTCAACTCAGTTGCCTGGATGTTCAAGCAAACGGGCCTGTTTTTGATTGAGGCTTGCACCATAGACGAAGATGACTTGTTACTCGTTGCACTTGATGCTGGAGCCGCGGACGTTGGTGCTGATGAGGGTATGTATGAGGTGACCACGACCACGACTAAGTTTGCTGGTGTACGTGAAGCATTCGACAATAACGGGATCAAGTGCGAGCAGGCAGAATTGGCCATGCTGCCGGCCTCTTATATCAAACTGCAAGGTAGCGAAGCAAAAAAATGTCTCAAACTGATGGAAAGCCTTGAAGACCACGATGACGTTCAGGGTGTCTATACCAACGCTGATATCGACCCCACAGAGTTCAAAGAAGCAGCAGCCGGTTAGCCGGTAGAGGGGCGCTTAAATGCCCGATTCGGTTCGCATTCTGGGAATTGATCCCGGTTCTCGTTGTACAGGTTACGCAGTGATTGACGTGTTTGGGTCAGACTTGAATGTTGTAGCCTACGGAGTCTTGAAGTTGCCTCAGAAGAAGCCGGTCAGTGAGCGCCTGAAGCAGCTCGACATACTGCTACGTCAGCTGGCTGAGGAGCATCGACCCGACGAAGTGGTGGTCGAAGAGGCGTTTGTGGCGGTTAATGCACGGTCAGCGTTGGTCTTGGGGCAAGTTCGAGGGGTCGCCATTGTGGCGGCGGGTGCTTCGTGCCCAGTGTTTGAGTACAGTGCTCGCGCTGTAAAGAAAGCGGTTGTGGGCTACGGACAGGCGGACAAAGAGCAAGTGGTGCAAATGGTTAAGACCCTGCTACACCTTTCCGAGGCACCGCCTCAGGATGCGGCGGACGCACTTGCCTTGGTGCTCTGTCATATGTACTCGCGCCGCTTCGAGGCGCGCCTGGAAGGGGCACGATGACCGCGATACGGCTGGGAGTTGGGCAGTGATCGCCGCGTTGCGAGGGTTATTGCATGAGAAAACCCCAGAGTACGTTATCGTCGACGTCGGTGGAGTTGGCTATCAGGTTTATTTGCCATTGCCGGCGTTCTATGAAATCGGCGAACTGGGTGACGAGGTCTCGCTGCGGATCCATACACACGTTCGTGACGATACTTTCCAACTTTACGGATTCAAGGATTTACCGCAGCAGCGGCTTTTCGAACACCTCATCTCAGTTGCAGGCATTGGGCCTAAGCTCGCAGTAACAATCCTTTCAGGAATGGATACCGACTTTTTAATTGGTGCAATTGTCGACGCCGACATTGCACGCCTTTCAACAATACCCGGTGTCGGGAAGAAGACGGCGGAACGAATGGCTCTAGAACTCAAGGGAAAGGTTGACGACCTTGTGCTGGTGCCCTTTGCCTCTGGGCCGCGTGGTATTCGTCAGGATGTGCTTTCAGCGCTTGAAAACCTCGGGTATCGTCCTCGTGACGCGGAGCGAGCCCTCGACAAGGTGGAAGATCCCGCCGATCAATTCGAAACCCTTCTCAAACAGACACTGCGCGTGCTCGCCAATTAGCAGGGGGGTTCGGTGCCGAGTAAGTGACAATGAATGAGCGGTTAGTTAGCCCAAGCTCAGTATCTGAAGAATCACGCTTCGAGGTAACGCTGCGACCCCGAACCCTTGAAGAGTACGTCGGCCAGCGCAAGGTAGTCGACAATCTTAGGGTGTTCATCGAGGCGGCGAGGAAGCGCAAGGAGCCCCTCGACCACGTTCTGCTATTCGGCCCGCCAGGTCTCGGAAAAACCACGTTGGCATACATTATTGCCCACGAAATGGATGGCGATCTCCGTGGCACCTCTGGACCTGTGATCGAAAAGGTCGGAGACCTCGCAGCTATTCTTACCAGTGTTGAAGAAAGCGGCGTTCTATTTATTGATGAGATTCACCGCTTGCCGGCGTCTATCGAAGAGCTGCTGTACCCAGCAATGGAGGATTACCAAATTGACATCGTTATCGGAGAAGGGCCTAGCGCGCGGTCAGTAAAACTGCCGATCCCACGCTTTACGCTTGTTGGTTCAACTACCCGCGCTGCATTGTTGACCTCACCGCTGCGCAGTCGCTTTGGCATCGTCTTCCGGCTTGATTTCTACACAACCGAGGATCTTACGAAAATCGTTTCCAACTCAGCAAAAAAGTTGGGGGTGCCAACTGATGCTGACGGAGCCCTTGAGATCGCACGTCGCTCACGCGGTACTCCAAGGATCGCGAACCGGCTTCTGCGTCGAGTACGTGACTTTGCTGAGGTTGACGGTGACGGAACGATAAACGCTGATGTCGCGCGCATTGCCTTGCAAAAGCTCGAAGTCGACAAGATGGGGTTCGACGAAATCGACCGCCAACTTATGCTGACCATCATGCAGAACTTCGCGGGTGGGCCAGTGGGTCTGAATACCATTGCGGCGGCGATCGGTGAGGACAAGGCGGCAATCGAGGATA
>JAYYTT010000048.1:0-2131 GCA_036344375.1 Acidobacteriota bacterium
TCGTAGTGACTCATGAAGACTTGCTCGACTGGGCCTAGGCCGGCAAACAATGGGTGTTCGCCGGTCAGATGCAGATTCACTTTGCCCCATTCTCGCCCCCCATGGATGACCTCGCCATCATAGTGACGAGCGATCTCTTGGTGGCCGAAACAGAAGCCGATAATCGGCACGTCGAGGTCGTAGATCGCATGGGTGTATTCGGAATCTTCGCCATGCGAGGCAAGGCTGGGGCTACCCGAGATAATGATCCCTTTAAAACCCTCGAAGGCCTCAATTGGGTCTTCCGGCTGGCGAATTTCGGCGAGGACGCCATGGCGCCGGACCTTGGTGGCAATCAGGTGAGCGTACTGCCCACCGAAATCGATGACCGCGATTTCATCGTGCTTCATCGCAGCTCGGCACCTCCGAAGAACCCGAAGCTTGGTGGGCAGAAAGCGCCATTCTACCCTCGTTGTCTTGTCCTCGCAGGCTGGTCGTCGCGTTGTGGTGCCTCATTGGGTAGAGGAGGGAGCAGATTAATGACATTGAGAAGGTGGAGATGTCGAGATAGATTGCCCGGGCACAAGCAGCGAGACTTGCGAGGAGACACGACGGTGGTTGTAAGCAACGTTCGAAACATTTCTTTTACGGTTCTTCTGGTTGCTGCATTGACTGCGGGCGTGCTCGCGTCGGAAGGGCAGCAACAAGACTACGACGTCATCATCAGCGGCGGCAGAATTCTCGATGGCACAGGAAACCCCTGGTTTACCGCCGACGTTGGGATCTCTAAAGATCGCATCTTGTTAATCGATGATCTCTCGGAAGCCAGTGCCACGGTCGTACTTGACGCAAAGGGCCTGTATGTCACACCAGGCTTCATCGATGTTCATTCGCACGCTGCTGAAGGACTCACAGCACCAGATCGAAGTGGTGCTAGGACACTGATTACTCAAGGCCTCACAACGGTCGTTGTTAACCCCGATGGTCGCAGCCCTGACATTCAGGAGCAGCGCGACGCGCTTGGCGAGCACGGCCTAGGTGTCAACGTGGCACAAATGGTGGGCCACGGGTCAACGCGCCGTACTGTCATAGGAATGGAGGATCGCCAGGCTACGCCGGAAGAACTGAACCGCATGCGCGATATCGTGCGCGTTGGCATGGACACCGGGGCTTTTGGACTTTCGAGCGGACTTTTTTACACCCCAGGGAGCTACGCCGAACTCTCCGAAGTGATCACCCTGGCTGAAGTCGCAGCTGAATATGGTGGTGTTTATGCTAGCCATATAAGGGATGAGGCGGACTATTCGATTGGCCTTGTCGCAGCGGTTGACGAGGTCATCGAGGTGGCACGCAAGGTGGGGATACCGGGTGTTGTTACTCACATCAAGGCCCTCGGTCCCAACGTGTGGGGTGAATCGCGTACCGTTATCGAACATATCTCACAAGCCCGTAACGAAGGTGTCGAGATGTATGCTGACCAGTATCCGTACGAGGCTTCAAGCACCGGGTTGAGTGCCGCGTTGCTACCGCGCTGGTCCCAAGCCGGCGGCGCTGATGCGCTCGCTGGACGCTTTGCGGAATTGGAGACGCGGATACGTATCCGTGAAGCTATGGTCGGGAACCTAGCCCGCCGCGGGGGTGCTGACCGGCTCCAGTTCACGAGCGGAGGCCCGGAAATCGAAGGTCGCACGCTGGAGGATCTTGCCGGCGAGCAAGATGTGGATCCGATCGATATTGCTATTGAGCTACTGACAAGTGGTGGGGCAGGCAGCATTATTTCCTACAACATGCACTCTGATGACCTTCACGCCTTTATGATGCAGTCTTGGACCATGACCTCCTCCGATGGAGGCGTGCCGCGTTTCGGTGCCGCCAAGCCGCATCCGCGCTCCTACGGAAGTTTTGCGCGCAAGATTCGCAAATATGTTCTTGAGGATAATGTTGTCTCCCTGGAGCATGCGATTCGAAGTATGACTAGCCTACCGGCGACGGCGTTTCGGATTCGCGACCGCGGCACGCTGCGCCCCGGGGCTTACGCCGACGTTGTAGTTTTTGATCTCGATCGCATCAGAGACCGCGCTACCTATACCGATCCACACCAATACTCCGAGGGGGTTGTACACGTGCTGGTGAATGGGGAGTTGGCGCTTCG
>JAYYTT010000049.1:0-2939 GCA_036344375.1 Acidobacteriota bacterium
AGCGCTGCTTAGTGTCCAGCCCTCGTCTTGTTCTGGGTATCTGCCAGTTCTATCGGGCATTGGTTATCAACTCAAGGGAGGCGCCTGGCCCGCCAGGTTCCAGGCATGTTCATAGAAGGCTAGACTCGCGAGGGATGTGAGGCCAGCGAACACGCCGACGGTGACGATTGGCTCTCCCCAAAGAGCGCACCCCATCGAGAGCACGGCGAGGCCGATACCCATCCAGAAGCACTTAGCATAGCGTCCATAGAGCATGATGTGAGCAGCTTTGGCCGCATCGTCCGTTTTCTCGCAACGGAGCATGCGGATGGCTTCGTCGAAAGCGATCAACGCTAGATGAACCATTAGAGTCGCTGCGAGAAAGCGGGGTAATTTGTGGCCGAGGCTGGATGAATAGGACGACAGGAGCACAGCGATACCGGCGCCGGCGGCGAGAGCTTGTACGGACAGATGCAAGGATAAAAGCGGACTTTGCCAGAAATCCCGAGCCTTGGCTTGGGCGAAGAGGTAGCCACTGTAGCCTGCAGTCGCCAGTGCTGCTGCGACAAGTGGCCAGCGGATTAAGCGTAATAATAAGGGACTGTGCTCGTAGCCCATGCGGGCAGCTAACACCGTGCCGCTCCACATCATCGCCAGGGCGCCGAAGGCTGCGATGATGAAGGCCCCCCGAGCTAGCCAAGAATCCCAATTGGGCCGCGTCAAGATTGTCCAGAAGCGAGATGGTTGTTTGAGGTCCGCAACAAGAAGAGCGCCCGTGATTGCCAGGAAAAACAGGCCGACCAAGGGTGCCGCAATTGTTATTGACCCTTCGTTAATGCCTATCCATGGCGCCAGCGCAGCTATTAGAAGAGCTCCGGCTGCAAGTGATTTCGTCCACAAGTAGGCTGATACTCTCCAACCCCACACTGCCTCTTCGTGGTACACGTCGTACACGGTCCGGCTTGGTGCCAGCCCCTCCCAAGCACCCGTATAGAAATCCGCTTCGCCCCGCATTGCGGCAGTGGCGAGTGCTTGTGCGGCGGCGGCTGGCGGCAGTTCAGAGGATAACCAGCCAACCGGCGGGGTTCCGGATGCAGAAGGAATGTCACCTGAATCGTTGTCCTTAGCTGGCTCTTTGTGTCTGATCGTTGACCTATTCAAATGCTTCTGCGCCGACTCGGTTGATATCGTCAACCCGTTGTTGGGATCGAACCGTGAGGTTATGTAGTTCGTCTTTTCAACGCCTCGACGGTCGGCCCACAGGTAGCCACCACTTGGGTCCGCCATTCCAGGTGTTAACGCGGTCGATTCCCCCTCAATATAGAAGACTTTTGGACGTGTCCCCTTTTCTGGCTTGCGAACGCTGACCTGCCTGTTGGAAATCAGATGCGATACCCGTGAAGCGGGGTCGTCCATGTCACCAACGACAATAGACTCCGTTGGACATACTGTTGCGCAGGGAGGTTCCATTTCATTTTCGACCCGGTGAGCACAGAAATTACATTTCTCTGCCGTGCCATGGTCGGGATGAATGTACAGCGCATCGTACGGACAGGCTTGCATGCAGGCCTTGCAGCCGATACATGCTTCACGGTCGAAGTCGACTATGCCGTTTTCGCGCCGAAATAAGGCGGTCACTGGGCAAATTGTCATACATGGAGCGTCGTCGCAGTGGTTACAACGCAAGACAGAAAAGAATCGCCGAACATCAGGGAAGGCTCCCTTCTCTACATATTTCACCCATGTTCGGTAAGAGCCGATGGGTACATCATGTTCCGCCTTGCAGGCGAGCGAGCAGGCGTGACAACCGATGCAACGGCTCTGGTCGATGACGAAGGCGTAGCGCATATGTGCAGCGGGAGAAGGATCTACGTGGTCTGATAACGCCGAAGGTTATCACTGCAACGTTGCACCGGCATCGCTGCTGAGCGACCCTCTTATGATCATGCAAGCTACAGCTCCTCATCCTGTTGATCTGTTCACTGCTGTCCTGGAGGCTACGGGTGGCGAAATCGAACGGATTAGTGAGCCGCGCCAGGTGGCGAGTGCTATCGCGAAAATAGTGCAAGGGCAGGGTGCCCGCGAGGTTCTCTACGAGACGACAGACATCGCAGAGGAGATGAACCTCAAGCTTTTACTTACTGCCTACGGTATTGAACTGGTGTCGGTCGAGAACGCTGGAGAGAAGGCGGCCGAGTTTCGCGTCTCATTGACTGGCGCCGAACTGGGCATTGCCGAGACTGGCACCTTGGTTCTTGGTGGGCAACCTGGGGGTTGGGGCCTTGCCAGCGTTTTGCCGTGGGTACACGTTGTTCTGTTGTCGGCCGAGGCGATCTTTGCCGACCTGCCCACTGCCTTCCAAGTTTTGGAGACTCGCATGAGCGCCGGGGATCGTGATTGGGTATGGATCACTGGCCCGTCGCGGACAGCGGACATCGGTCACACCCTTGTAATGGGGGCGCACGGACCTAACGCGCTAAACGTTGTGGTGGTCGGATGAGCGGCTCGCGAAGAAGGCGAGACCTAGCGGCCGAGATTAAGGTGGCGGTTGGCGATCAGAATCTCAAGGGTGCTCTGTTTCACGCCGTCTCGGGTGTCAATGAAAAACGCCGTGAAGTCATTGCTCGCTTTCCCGGCTATGAACAAGCATGTGAAGCGGCGCGGAGGATCAAGGAAGAAGCGATCGCTGACCTGCCAGCCATCATTGAGCAGTTCACCAAATCGGTGGAACAACAGGGTGGTCACCTGCATCGTGCTGAAAATGGTGAAGAAGCGTGCCGTATTATTACTGAGATCGCGAAAAATAGTGGCGCCCAGCGAATTACTAAATCGAAGTCGATGACTAGCGAAGAGATTCATCTCAACGCGGCGCTGGAAACGGCTGGTCTCTATGTTCGCGAGACTGACCTCGGTGAGTACATTGTGCAGCTTGCCAATGATCGTCCCTCGCACTTCGTAGC
>JAYYTT010000050.1:0-5011 GCA_036344375.1 Acidobacteriota bacterium
ACCACCAGCGGCGACCCCGTGGATTGCTGCTACCACTGGCTTGCCCGATGCTTCGATCATGTTTATGACTTCAGTCAGCAATGGTGGTGTGAACGCAAGCTCCGACCCGAACTCCTTGATGTCGGCGCCAGCAGAGAACATTTTGTCTGCACCATGTACGACGATAGCTTCAACCATGTTGTTGTCTAGCGCATCGGAAAGGTACTTGACCAAACCTTTCCGAACCGCGTGGCCTAGCCCGTTGACTGGCGGGCTGTCGATGGTGATGACAGCAACTGCACCATGTTCGGAGCAGCTCACAACTCTACTCATTTCGACCTCGCTTGTTGTTATGACCCCGACACGCCGTGTTTGGTCAATTGTCGATTCTTGTCGTTTCCATTGTTTGCAGGCAGATTCACTGAGAGGATGTCACTCACTCTGATCTTTTCAAGGAAACTAAGACATATGAAAATGCACCGACGAAATTTCCTCAAGCACACCACCGTTGCAAGTAGCAGCATTGCTCTGACATCAAGTGGCCTATTTGGGGCCGCACCGACAACCGTTTCATTGGCTACATCAAGGAAATCAACAATCTCAATCACTGGCGCAACCAATAATCAGATTGGTGTTTCGACTTATTCGTTTAGCCGCTACAAGGATAAGCAACCTACAATTCTACAGTGCATTGATATCGCCGCCGACATGGGTTTTGACGGCGTTGAAATCCTTCACAACCAGATGGACGATGAGTCAAACGGGGCGCTCCAAGCTCTCAAAGCCCGGGCCCACAAGCTCGGCATGACCTTGATGGGGTTTTCAACGCATCAAGGTTTTTTGTATCCGGAGCCTGAGCGGCGTCAGGAGAACGTCGACCTGACGATCCATCAACTACAACTTGCCAACGCCATGGGTATACCAACAATGCGGATCAACACTGGTCGCTGGGGGACCACGCGGTCGTTTAACCAGTTGATGGAAGATGAAGGCATCGAGCCAATTCCTAACGGTCTTACTGAGGACATGGGTTTTGAATGGGTTATTGACTCATTAGAAAAGATTCTACCTAAGGCAGAGGAATACGGTGTGGTTATGGGCCTTGAGAATCACTGGGGTCTAGGCCGCACGGCGGCAGGAGTCCTCCGCATTGTCGAAGCTATTGATTCACCATGGCTACAGATCACCCTGGATACTGGCAATTTCTTTGAAAATCGCTTCCCACAACTAGAGATGATGGCGGCGAGCCAAATCCCGATTACGCTTGTACAGGCTAAGACCTACTATGGTGGTGGTCGTTGGTACACGCTCGATATCAACTACGCACGTATCGCTGAAATGTTGCGCCGGGCTGGCTACCGGGGCTGGATCTCGCTTGAGTTTGAGGGCCGAGAAGATTCTTCGACTGGTGTGCCCAAGAGCCTTGAAATCCTCCGGGAGCATTTTTCCGCTTAGCACCAGGACCGACTCGCCCGAAAACTCTTCACCCGCTTGGAGCGTGGCCATTTCCACAAAGCCTTCTATTTAGCGCGTACACCTCTCCGCTGGTATCCTCGCCATGATGGAGATCTACGAGCATATTCTTGAAACGATGGGCAACACGCCGCTTGTCAAGCTGCGAAATTTCGAATCGAGCGGACCGCTCATCGCAGCAAAGATTGAGAGCTTCAATCCTGGTTTTAGTGTCAAGGATCGGATTGGTCCGGCGATGATTGAGGCGGGAGAGAAGGCGGGGCTGCTGAAACCCGGCGGCACGATCGTCGAGCCTACTTCTGGCAACACCGGGCTCGGTCTAGCGATGTGTGCTGCGCTGAAAGGTTACAAGATGATCTGTACGGCTCCTGACAAGGTGCCAAGCGAGAAGGTTTCCCTCCTCAAGGCATTTGGTGTCGAGGTGATTCTCTGTCCGACGGAAGTCCAAGCCGATGATCCACGGTCCTACTACAAGGTTGCCGAGCGTATCCGTGACGAACAGGGTGCTTACCTGCCATACCAGTACTACAACATGGCCAACCCTCAGGCTCACTTCGACACCACCGGACCGGAGATCTGGCGCCAGACCGACGGCAAGATCACCCACTGGGTTGCCGGTGTTGGTACGGGTGGCACGATCAGCGGTACGGCCAAGTTTCTGAAGGAGCGGAACCCTGCCCTCCAAGTAGTTGGGGTTGACACAGTTGGCAGTATCTACACGTATTACTTCGAGCATCGTGAATTGCCGCCGACTGACCAGATTCACCAATACCTGATAGACGGTATCGGGGAGGACTTCATGCCGGAGACGGTGCTGTGGGATTACATTGACGAGATCATCACGATTGACGACAAGACGGGTTATATGGCGACCATGGAGTTGGCTCGCAATGATGCGATTTTTACTGGGTCTTCGGGAGGGGCTGCAGCAGCTGGTGCGCGCGTCGTTGCCCGACGGATTGCCGCTGGAGATGATCCTTCCGGAGTATCCGTCGAAGACGCTTTGATCGTTACTCTTCTTCCCGACTCAGGTGAACGGTACCTGTCGAAGCTCAATGAGGACTGGCTGCGGAAGCACGACTTGCTTGATTAACGGCACCCCCGAGTGTTTGGCTGCTTCTACGACCCAGAAATTTGCTCCCGCAAGTGCTCAATCTGGCGCTTGATTTGCTCGGGTGCCGTACCCCCAAGGGAGGTCCGCCGCTCGGCGGCCGCACGGGGGTCTAGGAGTTCATGTAAGTCAGCGTCGAGCGCTGGATGGAACCCACGAGCCACTTCGGGAGTCAACAACCGAAGGTCGCCGTTATTTTCCTCGCACCAGCGGACAATACGAGCGGCCACTGAATGCCCGGTACGAAAGTCCACTCCCTTTAGGACAAGGAAGTCAGCGATCTCAGTGGCGAGGCTGAAGTCACCCTCCAGTTCACTGGAAAAACGGTCCGGTCGAAATTCAAGTGTGCTCCACACTCCAGTCATAAGAGCCACGCTGTCGTGGGTTGCCATCACCGCCTCGAAAAGTGGTGCGCGACCCTCCTGCAAATCTCGATTGTAGGAAAGTGGCTGTGCCTTCACGAGCGATAGCAACATCATCGCGCAGCCGTGGACCAGAGCTGCTTTGCCTCTCACTAGTTCCACGGAGTCTGGGTTGCGCTTTTGAGGCATGATGCTCGAGCCTGTCGTGTAGTCATCGCTGAGTTGCACGAGATCAAACTCGGCGGAACTCCACCAAACCAATTCCTCAGCCATGCGCGAAAGATGATTCATGCAAATGGCGCACGCCGCAGCAACCTCTTGCTCATGATCCCTTGCCGACACTGCGTCCATAGCGTTATCTATAGGGGCTTCGAACCCGAGAAGCTCGGCGCTTCGGTGACGATCAATCGGCAACGAGGTTCCAGCCATGGCACAGGCCCCGAGCGGGCAGGCGTCCACGCGTCGGCATGCCTCTGAAAGACGCGCCCGGTCACGTTCTAGCGTCCACGCATGGGCCAGCAAGTGGTGCCCCAAGAGAATCGGCTGGCCGCGTTGAACGTGAGTGTAACCAGGAAGCAGGTTGTCACCGTCAAGCTCGATCCGGTCCAGGAGGGCTGACGTCAATTTTCGCAGAGCATCATCGATCTGCTGCAAACGTCCCCGAAGCCACAAGCGCACATCTGTGGCGCACTGGTCATTCCGTGAGCGAGCTGTGTGGAGTTTGCCTCCGAGTTCACCCAGTTTCTCGATGAGCCGAGCCTCCACAGCCATGTGTATATCCTCGAGTTCGTCGCCCGGCACGTAGGTGCCGTTTTCGATCTCAGTCTGCACTTCGGCAAGTCCGTCACTCAACGCTGAAACTTCATTTGCCTCCAGCAAACCGACCTCTCCCAGCATCCGTACATGCGCGAGGGAGCCTTGCACGTCTTCCTTAAGCATCAGCAAGTCAACCTCGAGCGAAGAGGAGTAACGCTGCATGTCATCGCCAACCTCGCCGCCAAATCGATCCCGTAGCAAACTCACCTCACTCGCCCTCTGAGATGCGCTTTGCAGCTAGTGTCCGGAGACGCAATGCTTGTAGGCGGATAAATCCTGTCGCATCACTTTGGTCGTAAACGTCGTCCGCCTCGAAAGTCACGGTTTTTTCGTCGTAGAGGGTGTGAGTAGCCGAGCGACGACCCTCGATGGAAGCTTGGCCCTTATATAGCTTAAGGCGCGCTTCGCCATTAACTCGCTTCTGTACCGAGTCCATGAATTCTTGTAGCGCTTCCCGCTCGGGGCTGAACCAATTACCGTTGTAAACCATCTCGGCGTATCGTGGGACTAGTTCGTCGCGCAGGTGCTGTACTTCGCGGTCGAGCGTGATCGATTCGACTGCACGGTGGGCATGCAGCAACAGAGTGACTCCCGGTGTTTCATACACGCCACGGCTCTTCATCCCAAGGAAACGATTTTCAACGATGTCGACGCGTCCCACACCGTGGGCGCCGGCGACCTCATTAAGACGCTCCAAAAGCGCCACCGGAGCAAGGGGTTCGCCATCGACCGCCACCGGCGTACCAGACTCGAACATTATGGTTACGTAGCCAGCCTTTTCGGGCGCATCCTCCGGGTCCACAGTCATGCGGAACATGCCAGGTGGTGGAGCCGCCCATGGGTCTTCCAGTACCCCCCCCTCATAAGAGACGTGCATCAGGTTGGCGTCCATTGAGTATTCGGGCTTTGGCGCAGCGGACAAATCGATGTCGTGTTGTTCTGCATAGGCCAGTAAATCGGACCGACCACGCAGATCCCACTCTCTCCAGGGAGCAATTATCTTGATGTCGGGCTTGAGCGCGTACGCTGTCATTTCGAAGCGAACCTGGTCGTTACCCTTCCCTGTGGCCCCGTGCGCAATCGCTTCGGCACCAACACGCTCCGCCGTGCCGACGAGACCACGACCAATGATTGGTCGTGCCAATGCTGTACCCATCAGGTAGTACCACTCGTAGACTGCGTTAGCCCGAACGGCCGGGAAGATACACTCGCTGACGAAAGCCTCACGCAGATCTTCAACGACAATGTCCGCAGCACCGGTAAGAACAGC
>JAYYTT010000051.1:0-6127 GCA_036344375.1 Acidobacteriota bacterium
GAAGGACTTGACCTGGGCCTCGGGTTCGATGGTGACGCCGATCGTGTCGGTATCATCGATGACAATGGCGACATTGTTTGGGGTGACAAGCTCACGTTGCTGTTGGCCCGCGATGTTCTTGAACGTAACCCAGGCGCATCGGTGATCTTTGATGTCAAGTGTTCCCAACAACTGCACGATGATATTAAGGCTCATGGGGGACGGCCTATCATGTGGAAAACGGGCCATTCGCTGATGAAACGCAAAATGAAGGATGAAGGAGCCCTACTGGGAGGCGAGATGAGTGGTCATTTGTTCTTTGCTGAGAACTTCTTTGGGCACGACGATGCTATCTACGCTGGTGCCAAGCTGATGGAGATCGTTTCCAAATGCAACGGCAGCTTCTCAGATCTTTTCTCCGACCTTCCAGACACTTTCGTGACTCCCGAGATTCGCCGGGAATCGAGCGAAGAGGCTAAGTTCCAGGTCTGTGAGCGCTTACGAGAAGAGCTTGCGAAAGAGTTCGAGGTCATTGATATCGACGGCGTTCGCGCCATATGTGATGGAGGTTGGGGATTGGCAAGGCCCTCGAACACTGGGCCGATCATCGTTCTACGTTTTGAAGCGGAGAGTCCCGCAAGGCTTAGCGAGATACAGCAGCTGTTCATTGAGCGTTTGGACCGGATTGAATCCGAGCTTAGCCCGGGAGGGGGCTGATCCCATGACCCCCGTTGATCCCAGTGTGTATGCGGTCATCATGGCGGGTGGTGGCGGGACGAGGTTTTGGCCGTTGTCACGCCAGCGGAAGCCTAAACAGTTCCTTTCGATTGCCGGGGAACAGTCACTTTTGCAGACGACCTGGGATCGTGCACTGGAAATTGTCTCCGGGCCGGAAAACGTGATCGTTGTCACCGCCAATGATTATGAAAGCATGACCATCGGCCAGATACCTGATCTCCTCCAGGAAAACCTTCTGTTGGAGCCGCAGGCACGAAACACCGGGCCGTGCATTGCTTGGGCATCCGCCGTTATCCGTGATCGGGATGCCGATGCTGTGGAGGTGGTAATGCCGTCGGATCATCTGATTACGGACGTTCAGGCCTTCAGGTCTGCGGTTACGACCGCAGTCGATGCGTCCCGTGAGCATGGGGCGCTGGCGACCTTCGGTGTATCGCCGCGCTACCCAGAGACCGGCTATGGATATATCGAAGCGGGCACGACATTGTCATCGACCGATGACTCAAGCATTGAGGTCTTTCGTGTAGAGAACTTCCGTGAAAAACCTGATTTCGAAACGGCCGAAGGTTATGTGACGGCAGGTAACTACTATTGGAACAGCGGCATTTTTGTCTGGACTGCGGCGGAAATTTGGAGGTCGTTAGAGGAGCATCTTCCGAAGGTTTGCAGCGCAGGCAAGCGCATGGTGAAAGAAGTCGACCCCGAGGCGCGCGCCGTGACATATGCCGAGATGCCAGCGATCTCAATTGACTTTGGGGTCATGGAACGAGCTGAAAACGTTGTCATCGTCAGGGCTGACTTCGACTGGTCTGATGTGGGTTCCTGGGCTGCGCTGCATGAGGTTAGTGTTAAGAGTGAGGGGGACAACGTCGCTTTTGGTGAGATTGTCCAGATCGATTCGACCGGTAACCTGGTGCATGCGCCTGATGCCCGTGTGGTTATGCTGGGAGTGGATAACCTAGCTGTTGTTCACACTGGTGACGTTGTTCTTGTTGCCTCGCTTGAGCGGAGCCAGGATGTCAAATTACTCCGCGAGCGGCTTGAGGTGCTCGGTCTTGACCATCTTCTTTAACCAAAAACCGAGTGAGCCCACTTTCCGCAAGGCGCAATTAAACTTGTCTTGAGGGGTAGGGGATCACCGATAGAATCAGCGAATGGCAAATGATCAGCAAGTAGCAGAAAACCTCGAGCTAGCTTCCCTCGATGATCTGGTGTCGCTGTGTAAACGGCGTGGCTACATTTTCCAAAGTAGTGAAATTTACGGTGGGCTCAACGGGTTTTGGGACTATGGGCCCCTTGGGGTTGAGCTGAAAAACAACGTCTTTAACTTCTGGTGGGACTCAGTCGTGCGACGACGTGAGGACGTCGTTGGTTACGACGCTTCGATCATAATGCAGCCGAAAGTGTGGGAAGCGTCGGGTCACGTTGGCAACTTCTACGACATGATGGTCGACTGCACTAAGTGCAAGCGCCGTTACCGTGTCGACCACTTGAGGCATGAACTGGGCATTGACGAGGTGCCCACGAAATGCCCCAATTGCAATGGTGGGCTCAACGCGCCGCGCGAGTTTGGCCTCATGTTCGAAACTTATGTCGGGTCGACGAAAGACTCCCAGTCGGTTGCCTATTTGCGACCGGAGACTGCACAGGCGATCTTTGTCAACTTTCGGAATGTGCAGATGTCGACCCGAATGAAGGTGCCATTTGGAATCGCGCAGCGTGGCAAGGCTTTCCGCAACGAGGTGACACCACGGAATTTCACCTTCCGGTCTCGCGAGTTTGAACAGATGGAGATGGAGTTCTTCGTTCATGAGAGTGAGGAGAAGCAATGGTTTGACTACTGGTGCGAGGCACGGATGGAGTGGTATCGGGACCTCGGCATCTGCAATGAGAAGCTCAGGTTTCGCGAGCATGACGCGGATGAGCTTGCCCACTACGCTCGCTACACCACTGATGTGGAATACCAGTTCCCATTCGGTTATCAGGAACTTGAGGGCATCGCCAATCGTGGCAACTTTGATCTCAGAATGCATAACGACCACTCGGGCAAGGATCAGACCTACTTTGATGAAGCGCGCCAGGAGAAGTACCTTCCGTCGGTGATCGAGATCTCAGCAGGGCTCGATCGCACGGTACTTACAGTGCTTGCTGATGCCTTTGCGGTTGAGGACGTAGACGGGGAGAAGCGGACCGTTCTTCGTCTTGCCCCCCACATCGCGCCGCGGCAAGTGGCAGTGTTTCCGTTGTCGAAGAAGCTTAGCGAGCAAACACGGAAGCTTGCTGACGATCTCCAGCGTCGTTTCAATGTTCTCTATGACGAACAGGGCAGTATCGGTAAGCGCTACCGTCGTGAAGACGAAGTCGGCACACCGTTCTGTGTGACGTTCGATTTCGACAGTCTCGATGATGGACAGGCGACCGTCCGAGACCGGGACACGATGCAGCAAGTGCGCGTTGCGTTAGACGTGCTCGACGAATACCTGGCCGACAAGCTTTCACACTAGTGTCGCGTTTGATTCTTTCCCAGGAGGACAGGTGAGCGGCGGAGCACCGGCACGGCCGGGCGTGAAGTCCCGCAAAGCAACAGCGCTACGGGAGTCAAATGCTTGCGCCGCCGAAGGCTCAGATGAATCGCGCGCCATAGAGCTCTTATGTACTAGGCTCCGTGATCGTTACGGTGTACCGCAACCGAAAAACAGGCAGGCACCGCTGGAGGAACTCATTTTCACTATTTTGTCCCAGAACACGACAGATACGAATCGCGATCGTGCCTGGGCGAGCTTGTGGCAGCATTTCGATACATGGGAGGAGGTCGCTGCTGCTCGGGTTGATAAGATCGCTAGGGCAATCAAGGTTGGCGGGCTACACAAAGTCAAAGCGAGGCGGATCAAGGACATTCTGTTGCAACTCAAGAAAAAACGTGGTGACTTTGACCTCAATCACCTTTTGGCTGTCGACATGGCGGTGGCGCGAGCTGAGTTGCAGAAATACAAAGGCATCGGTGCCAAAAGCATCAACTGCATCCTGTTATTCTCTTTGGGGCTGCCAGCCTTTCCCGTCGATACTCACGTGCATCGGATATTGCGTCGGCTTGGGATAATTGAAACCGGTGATCTCTCCAAAGCAAACCGGGATATTCAGAAGCATGTGCGCGATGAAATCGCCTACCCGCTGCATATGAACATGATTCGCTACGGTCGTGAGGTGTGCCACGCGCGAAGGCCCAAGTGTTGGAATTGTTGCGTTGAGGACCTTTGTGTCTACGAAGAAAAGAACCTGACGAAATGCTGATATGAGCTTTTACATCACTTGTGCAATTGATTACCCGAATAGTCGGCCGCACATTGGCACGGCGTACGAAAAGATCACCGCGGATACGATTGCTCGGTACAAGCGACTGATGGGCGAGGAGGTTTTCTTTCTGATGGGCCTCGATGAACACTCTCAGAACGTTTACAAGAAGGCGGAGGAACAAGGTCTGGAGCCGATTACCTTTACCAATCAGATGGAAGATGTATTTCGCGCTGCCTGGAGCGCAGTCAACGTTGAGTTTGATGATTTCATCCGCACGACGCAGCCATTGCACCGGATTGCAGTCAGAGCCATGGTGGATCGAACCGCGGCAGCCGGCGACTTGTACGACGGCGTTTACAAAGGCTTCTACTGTGTCAGTTGTGAGGCCTACTATGGCGAACGCGATCTAGTCGAGGGCCAGTGCCCAGTGCATGAAAGTAAGCCTGAGTTCCGCGAAGAGGCCAATGTCTTCTTTCGGCTCTCGGCTTACCAGGAACGGCTCAAAGCCCACTATGAGCGGCACCCAGAGTTCGTACAGCCTGATTATCGGCGCAACGAGTTGATGTCATTGCTTAATGAAGGACTTGCGGATATCAGCGTTTCACGGGCTTCTGACGGCTGGGGTATCCCCATGCCAGGTTACGAGGGTCAGTCAGTGTACGTGTGGTTTGACGCTTTGACGGCTTATCTTGCTGCTACCGGCTTCCCAGAAGAGACTGACACGTACCAGAAATTCTGGCCTGCTGACATGCATCTGGTTGGCAAGGACATTACCCGTTTTCATGCCATCATCTGGCCAGCGATGTTGATGTCAGCCGGATTGCCTTTGCCTAAGACGGTTTTTGGACATGGCTGGGTGCTAACGGGCGGCGGCCGTATGAGCAAGAGCATGGGCAACGTTATGGATCCGGTCGCCACTGCAGAACGTTTCGGCGCCGACGCTCTTCGCTATTTTCTGTTGAGGGAGGTACCGCTCGGTCGTGACTTAGAGTTCGATCACGAGAGGTTCGTGGCGCGATACAACGCTGACCTGGCGAATGACCTCGGTAACTTGTTGCAGCGTACCGTTGGGATGGCAATCAAGTACCAGAATGGCGTTTTAGGTGGACCGGGTGACGGAGACTTGACCGGTTTGTCCAATGCTGCACATGAAGAAGCTCGAACGTATTGCGATGCTATGGATAGTTATGAGCTTCAGACTGGGTTGAAGGCGATCTGGTCCCTGGTTCGTGCCGGTAATCTAGCTGTAGACACGCATGCCCCATGGGAACTTGCCAAGCACCCGGACAAAGCTGGAGAGCTTGATGCCGTCTTGTCTCAACTTGCTGCCTTACTGCACCAGATAGCTATCTTGGCCTATCCGTTCATGCCAGAGCGCAGTACGGCAATGGCGAAGGCTCTTGGTCAGGATCCGGACCCAGGAATGTGGAGACTCGACAACCTCCATGATCCGTCCCTTGCCCCTCGGCAAGTTCAGGAAACTGAGCCTCTCTTCCCGAGGCTCGACCCCGAAGAAGTAATTGGAAGCGACACCTGAATCTCAGCCATTCACTTCCTTCTGACCTTGGGAGGGGAGCTTGTTAGCTGTACGCTGGCTCTAACCGCAAGATCTGCGTTGGTTCGTTGCTATTGCCATCGATAGCGATATAAATGTAGCCGTCCAAGCCCTCACGGACGTCACGGATGCGTCCCATCCGGTGGACGAGGGTCTCATCCATGACAACCTCTTCACCATCAAGCGTGAAGCGAGAGATTTTCTCTCCGGACAGGCCGCCAGCAAATAGGTTGCCACGCCAGCGAGGAAACGCATCACCTTTGTAGAGCGTTAGTCCGGAGGCGCCGATCGAAGGTACCCAGACGAAAGCCGGTTGCTCCATTCCTTCCCGGTGAGTCCCTTCGTGGATGGCCTGGCCAGAGCGGTAATTGACGCCAAAGCCGATGACCGGCCAACCATAGTTGCGGCCTGGTAATACCAAGTTAACCTCGTCACCACCCTGCGGCCCATGCTCAGTGATCCAGATATTGTTGGTCAAGTGATCGATTACCAGACCTTGCGGGTTGCGGTGGCCGTAGCTCCATATCTCTGGTTGGACGCCTTCTTGTCCGATGAACGGGT
>JAYYTT010000052.1:0-2972 GCA_036344375.1 Acidobacteriota bacterium
ATTGAGAGACTTGGACCAGTCAACTTGGTTGCCTATGAAGATTTTGAGGTACAGGAGGGGCGCCATCAGGAACTTGGCTTACAGCGTAAGGATCTCAAGGATGCAGCAGCAAACCTTAATGAGGCAATTGGGCGTATAGACACCGATTGCGTTGAGCGTTTCAATGATTGCTTCGAATCAATCAATGGGTATTTCAACCGGATTTTTCGCCAATTGTTCGGCGGCGGGAAAGCGGGCATGAAGCTTGAGAATCCAGAAGATCCGCTTACCTCGGGGATTGAGATTTTCGCACAGCCCCCTGGCAAGAAGCTGCAGAACATTCGCCTGCTCTCTGGGGGCGAGCGGACTTTAGTGGCGCTCTCCCTTCTGTTTGGCATATTCGAGTATCGGCCGACAGCATTCTGTATTCTTGACGAAGCGGATGCGGCTCTGGATGAGCCTAATATTGAACGCTTTCTCCGTGCACTCCATTCTTTCGAGAGCCACACCCAATTCATTCTCATCACGCATAACAAGCGCACGATGGAAATCGCCGACCTTCTGTACGGTGTGACGATGCAGGAAAGTGGTGTTTCGCAGCTTGTCTCGGTCCAACTCCACTGACCGTGCTTCGGCCTCCCACTGGGGGGTTGTTGCAGAAATCGATCGTTTCTTCGGCGTCCAAGATTCTGGCAGCACGATTGCGACGGAGCTTCGTGGCGGGCTGACGACTTTTGTGACAATGGCCTACATTGTCGTCGTCAATGCTGACCTGCTTTCGAAGGCTGGAATTCCTATCGAGTCCGCGATTTTTGCAACTTGCGCATCGTCTGCGATCGGCACGTTTCTGATGGCTTGGTGGGCTGGATATCCATTCGCGCTTGCGCCAGGGATGGGGCTCAATGCCTACTTCGTGTTTTCGGTTGTTCCGGCGGTCGCTGCTGCGCTCGGGCCTGGACCTCCGGACCGTGCTTGGAAAGTCGCCTTGGGGCTTGTTGGATGGTCGGGCGGGTTATTTCTGATCGCCACTTGGCTTGAGGTTCGCAGCCGAATCATGCGTGAGATTCCGATGACACTTAAACTCGCGGTCTCGGCTGGAATTGGACTTTTTATCGCGTTCATTGGGATGCAAGCGGCAGGCGCGGTTGTGGCTGACCCTCGGACGCTTGTGAAGTTGGGTGACGTGCACGCGCCATCCGTATGGATCGCGGGTGCCGGATTACTTGTTACCGCAGGATTATGGACCCGCCGAATTCCCGGGGCACTCTTGATAGGGATTCTGGCGACCACAGCTCTAGCCATGGTTCTTGGTCACGCAGATGGGCCAGAACGTTGGGTGGCCCTTCCTGAGGTTTCAGGGACTATGTTCCAATGGGACCTTCGGGGTGCTTTCGATATCCGCTTTCTGGACATCATGATTGCCTTACTGTTCGTCGATTTCTTCGACACCATGGGGACGTTGGTCGGGGTTGGAGTTCAAGGCGGCTTCCTTGATGGCAACGGCCGTCTCCCTAGAGATAACAGGGCGTTGTCAGCTGATGCTGCCGCCACGGTAGCCGGTGCTGCTTTGGGGACCGCCCCTGTGACGACCTATGTGGAGAGCGCCTCGGGTATCGCAGCGGGTGCTCGTACAGGGCTTGCTAACATGGTCGTGGTTGGTGGGTTTTGTGGGGCAATGTTTTTTGCTCCCGCGCTGACTGCCGTGCCGTCTTTTGCGACTGCGCCGGTCTTGGTTGTAGTAGGCGCTTTGATGGCGACAAGCCTCGCGAAAATCGAGTGGGAGGACCGCGGTGAGGGTATCGCTGCGTTCGTTACCGCGCTGGCAATCCCAGTCACGTTCAGTATCGCAGATGGGATGGCAATGGGCGTTGCTGTCTACCTGGGTTCTAAAGCTCTGGGGGGCCGCTTCCAGGAAATTTCCTGGGTTATGTGGGCACTCGGTGCAATCTTTGTTCTTCGGTTCCTATTTATACCGCTGGAGTGAGAGGGGTCTGCCGGGTATGTGGCCGACGGAGTGGGTCGACGGTTATCTTTACCCCGGCTATCACTGAGCAGTATCTGCCGATTTGGGGTGGGGAAGGAGTGCGTGGGCGACATTGTCGAGTGCGTCGACGGCTTTGCTGAACCCATCTCCGGCCTCCTTCAATTCGCGAAGTTGTTTGCGAGGTCTCAGCCAGGTAGCCGAAGCTGTAAGGGCTAGTGGCAATCGGATCTTGCGAGTTGTTATACCGTCTTGTGACATCCAGGCACGCCGTGCGGCCTTAGAGTCAGGGCCAGGCAAGGGGCGATCGGCATGGTCAGAAATAACGCGGACAGATGTAAACGGAACGCTATTCTCAGCAGCTATTTTTGCCCAGACTGAGCCTTCCATTTCGACAAGCTGTGCACCGCTGCCCGAGCGAATGCGGTCGCGAATGGTAGCGTCGTATAGTGGTTCATCTACGGTTACTGCGATGGCCCTTTTGCATGGAATACTTGCTTCATTAAGGGTGCGAAGGACTTTTTCTAAGAGCGCCGTATCTGAGTGGGCTGCAGTTGCATGGGGATGGAGCGGGTCGCGCCACTCTTGGACCGCCCAAGTTGACCCCGCTGCATGCTTTTTGTCGAGCGCCCCGGCTATTCCGACGTTTATTACCGCCTCGGGTTGTAAATTGCGTATCGCGTCAGAAAAAGTTTTGTCTCCCCTTCTTCCCATTCCGGCAGCTAACAAGGCTACGGAGCCATTCTCTCCTCTCCCATGGGTCAGTTTATTAGCTGGTGTGCCGCCAATCCGCAGATACCGAGCGAATGGCCGCAGCTCGAACTCTACAGCGCCGACAAAAAGGATATTGGGGCTGGATATGCGCTTCCGATTATTCGACATGTATCTAATTCTAGCCTTGGTGAGTCATGGCTGAGTTGCACGATCCGGTGAGTAAAGTTCCAGGCGTCGGGATAGTACGAGCTGCTGCCCTAAGACGTCGTGGAATTCAGACTGTCGAGGATTTGTTGCT
>JAYYTT010000053.1:0-2446 GCA_036344375.1 Acidobacteriota bacterium
AACCCGCTTACGTACAGCAGCCACCGCTGCACATCCATCAAATATACTGATTTCTGCTTCGACTTCCGTGCCACAACCGTCGAAAAGATATACAACGTCTCCCACGTTTGCTCGGACAACCTCAAGATGCCGGCGGATGGTGTTGAGGTTAATATGACCAGTGGCATCCGGGTTGACAGAGTCCACGAGGAATCGGCGCTTCACAGGGTTTCCGGTTAACTAACGAGGTTGAGAAGGTGGTCCCACCAACTATCTGCTTCATCCTTCAGTTCCGGCTCCTCCGTGATCTTATGGAGCTGTTCCAAAAGGGCCCGTTGTTCGCTACTAAGTCGCGACGGTGTGACCACCTGAACCGCAACACGAAGGCTCCCGCGACGACCACCATTGACTGGCGGCATCCCCCTCCCTCGAATCTCGAATACCTCACCCCCTTGTACACCTGCTGGGATAGGGAGTGTGGCTGATTCTTCATCAAGGGTTGGAACGTCAACCGTACCTCCAAGCGCTGCCATCGGAAAGGATACCGCCACACGTGTAAAAAGGTCCTTGCCACGACGAGCAAACACTGGATGCTCGCTCACAGCAATTAATACCTCGAGATCCCCAGGCACTGCTCCACGCAAACCCGCGGACCCTTCCCCTCGCAAAAGGAGCCTAGAACCCGTGTCGATACCTGCCGGGACACGAACGGAGAGTTCGCTATTATCCTCAACCCGTCCCTCACCACGGCAAATCCCGCAAGGATCAGACACTGTGCGGCCGGTACCGCTGCAAGCGGCACACGGGTGGGCGATCGCCAGAAAACCATGACGCTGCTGCACTGCGCCACTGCCTCCACAGTGACCGCACACAGTTGGGGCTGTTCGACTCTCTGATCCGCTCTGGCCACAAGCTTCGCAGGCAACGTGGCGCCGGACCGAGATCTGTTTCTCCACGCCACTAATCGCCTCAGAGAGATCGATGTCCAGTTGAATGCGAAGACTAGTTCCTTGTCCGGGGCTCGCCCGCTGTGACCGGCCCATCCCCCCAAAAGCACCACCAAAACCAAATAGGTCCCCAACAATGTCAGAGAAATCAGCAAAGATGTCAGCGTTGAATCCTTGGCCACCACGCAGTCCCGCCTCACCAAAACGATCGTAGTTGGAACGCTTCTCCTGATCTCCGAGGACAGAATACGCCTCCGCTGCCTCTTTGAAGCTCTCTTCTGCTGCGGCGTCATCGGGATTCCTGTCCGGGTGGTACCTCAACGCCGCCTTACGATAGGCGCGCTTAATCTCGTCTTTTGACGCCGTACGTTCGACACCCAGAATTTGATAGAAGTCGCGATCACCCATCGTTGGCTTCGTTCTCTTCTGCCAATACTCCAGCGTCAACCTCCAGGACCTCGCCAAGGTCCTCCTCGCAGATATCATCCTCGGCGGGCACGTTCCCAAATGACACAATCACCTTAGCTGGCCGAATCAGGCGATCATTGAGCCTGTAGCCGGGCTGACAAACCTCCAGAACTTGTCCTTCAGGAACGTCGTTGGTTTCATGCCGAGCAATTGCTTCGTGATATCGCGGATCAAACATCTCACCCTTTGGCTCGATGCGTTCCACGCCAATTTTCTCGAGGA
Source organism: Acidobacteriota bacterium (assembly GCA_036344375.1). Classification (GTDB taxonomy): domain Bacteria; phylum Acidobacteriota; class UBA890; order UBA890; family UBA890; genus UBA890. The sequence goes on from JAYYTT010000053.1 coordinate 1,617, forward strand.
CTTGCTGCACGGTGCGCAGGATGATCTGCATTCCCTCATGGTACGTACCTACGTCTTTCGACTCCATTTCCACAGCGCGCTCAAGGTCATCTATAACTGGAACTAGGCCTCCCAGCAACGAAACCTGCGCAACGGTGGCGTTCTCGGCTTGCTCCTTCTGAACCCGACGCCGATAGTTGATTAATTCCGCCTGCCGCCGGAGTGACTGGTCCGTCAGGCGCTCAATCTCGGCTTTGGCAAGCTCAAGCTGTTCCACTATTGGGAGAGTTGACGCGTCGGCTTCGCTCGTCGAAGGCTCGACGGACAAGTCTTGGTTTTCCTGATTCTCGTCTTTGTTATCGTTCAAGCTCGGTCCCCATCGAATATCAAACGGCACGGCTGACTTCTTCAGCTATGCCTCGGAAACTTTCAGGTCCACAATCTCGTGGCCATGTCACTGGTCACCCGGGCCATTGTCGTAACCATCGGGATGGTTCGCTCGTAATGCATACGAGCCGGCCCCAATACTCCAAGAGCCCCGACCGGTCTCGGACCAAAACGGTAGCCAGCGGCAACTAAGGCACACCCGCCCAACGAAGCTGGCAATCCCGCACGGCCAATCAATACCCTTACCCCCGTCTCCGTTCCGCACCCAGCGAGTACCCGGCTTAACTCGCTGCGTTCCTCGAAAGCCGCAAAAATTTCCGGAAAGGTCGCACGTTCAGTTAGTTCGGGACTATCAAGCAAGTGAAAAGCACCCTCGACATACATTGCTGGTTGATCAATCGCATCGCCCAGCGACCGCCTGACGAGACGCACCGCGACCGCCTCGGGATGAGATGACGTGGAAG
>JAYYTT010000054.1:0-4866 GCA_036344375.1 Acidobacteriota bacterium
CCAAGGCGGTGGATAGCATCGCTTAACAAATCACCGATCGTCTGGTCAGGATCCTTTACGAACGCCTGCTCATACAGGACACTCTCCGAAAGGTAGCGTTCAAGCTTGCCATCAACAATTTTCTCTATGATGTCTGCCGGCTTGCCCTCGGCTTCCGCTTGCGACTGGTAAACCTCCCGTTCTTCTGCCAGGGACGCCGCGTTGAGATCTTCGCGCTTGATTGCCATAGGATTGGAGGCAGCGATGTGCATTGCAATGTCTCTCGCCAGGATAATGAAATCGTCGGACTTGGCAACGAAGTCTGTCTCACAATTTAGCTCGATCATGACAGCAATCTTGCCACCAAGGTGTACGTAGGACTCGATACGACCCTCGCTCGCTTCGCGACTAGCCCTCTTGGCGACCTTTGCTTTACCCATCTTACGTAGGATTTTGGCCGCCTCATCTACATCGCCTGACGATTCCACCAGAGCCTGCTTGCAATCCATTATGCCGACACCGGTTCGTTCTCGAAGTTCCTTAACCTGGCTCGCACTGATGCTCATTTACTGGCTTCCTGCTCCGGTAATTCTGAGGGGAATCGGCAGCTAAATCCGGATGACTGTGCTCAGCAGCTCCGTTGCTATTTCTTCGATTCTTTGGCGCTTTCAGTTTTTTCCACTTGCTCGCCATCATCGACAGCTTCTACTTCGTCGACTTCAGCGTCACCCTCCATAGCGGCGGCTGCCTGAGGTGGAGACGCCTTTTCATCTCCATCAGCCTCGGCTTCCTGCGAAGCAGCCTCTTCCACTGCCTGCAAAGCAGCGTCCTCAACTGCCTTCTCGTGGATTCCACGTCCTTCGAGAATGGAGTCGGCCGCAGCGGATAAAAACAAGCGGATCGACCGCAGAGCATCATCGTTACCCGGCACCACAAAGTCGATGCCCTCTGGGTCGCAGTTGGTATCAACGATAGCGACAATTGGGATGTTCAGCTTCATCGCTTCACGCACAGCGATATGCTCACACCTAACATCAAGAACAAAAATGGCGTCAGGTATCCGTTCCATCTCCTTAATACCCTCGAGGTTCCGGAAAAGCTTGAACTTCTGACGCCGCAACTTGATGACTTCCTTTTTGGTAAGCAGCTGCATGCGACCATCTTCTTCCATCGCCTCGATGTCCTTGAGACGAGCCACACTCTTACGAATAGTTGTGAAGTTAGTCAGCAAACCACCGAGCCAGCGTTGGTTGACGAAGTACATCCCTGTGCGTTCGGCCGCATCGCGCACTGCGTCCTGAGCCTGGCGCTTTGTGCCAACGAACATGACGCTACCCCCATCGGCAGCAAGATCACGCAGAAAATTGAGGGCTTCGCGGAACGCCACCGCTGTTTGCCTTAAATCGACAATATAGATGCCGTTCCGCTGAGTGAAGATGTAGGGCTTCATCCTCGGATTCCAGCGTCGTGTCTGGTGCCCGAAGTGGACGCCTGCGTCTAATAAATCTCTTATATTTACGCTGACCAAGCCCTAACCTCCTCTGTGTTCAGCGTTTGCTGAACTGGAACCGCGCACGTGCGCCACGCTGCCCGGGCTTCTTCCGTTCTTTCTTGCGGGCATCGCGGGTCAGAAGTCCCTGCTCCTTCAACACACCACGTAGATCCGGGTTAAAGTCGACCAATGCCTTAGCGATGCCATGGCGAACTGCTCCTGCCTGTCCGCTCAAACCACCACCTTTCACGGTGATGTAGAGATCGAAGTTCCCATCAGTCTCAGTTGCTTGTAGTGGCTCGATCACAAGTTTACGTTGGTCAACGGTGGTGAAATATTCTTCGAGCGGCCGGCCATTGACAGTTGCCCCTCCTTTACCAGGGCGTAGAAACACGCGCGCTACCGATGTCTTTCGCTTGCCGGTTCCGTAGTTCTGTGTCTGTGCCATGTTCTCGTGCCTCAGTCTGACAAACTGTAGGGCTGTGGCTTCTGTGCTTCATGCGGGTGCTCTGGCCCCGCGTAAACGCGCAACTTACTAAACATCTGGCGGCCAAGCGTTGTCTTGGGAACCATGCCACGCACCGCAGACTCCAGGATACGAGTTGGGTTCTCGCGCATCACGCGACGCGCACGTGCTTCCTTGATCCCACCCGGGTACCCACTGTAACGGTAGTACATTTTGTCGTTCATCTTATTACCAGTCAGCACGATCTTGTCAGCGTTGACGACTACAACGTGGTCACCACAGTCAAGAAACGGTGTGTATCCCGGCTTGTGTTTACCCATGAGGACAGTCGCAATTCGGGTGGCCAAGCGACCAAGAACCTGGCCTTGCGCATCGATCACGTGCCACTCACGGTTGAGAGTCTTCTTTGAAGGAAACGGTGTGCTCATAGTTTTTACTTACCCGTCTGCGTCGACCATATCCTCGGCCGCCGCCCTCTCTTCCTCCGTAACTGCCTTCAATGACAAACGAATCCGGTCACGCTCATCAATATTAACAACCTTAACGAACAGATCGTCACCTTCGTTGACGTGATCACGCACATCTTTGACGTGATGCTCAGCAACTTCTGAGATGTGCAGTAGACCGTCAGTTCCCGGCAGGATCTCGACGAATGCCCCAAAGTCCTTTATCGATCGAACCGTGCCAGCATAAATTTTCCCAACCTCGGCTTCGGCGGTGAGACCCTCAATGATTGAAAGCGCCTTCTGCCCTGATTCACTGTCGGTTGCGGCTATTTGCACGGTACCGTCGTCGTCAACGTTGATCCGGCAACCGGTATCTTCCTGTATGCCCCGGATAATGCGACCACCTGGACCAATAATATCGCGAATCCGGTCAACGGAAATCTTAATCGAAATGATCTCCGGCGCGTAGCGGCTCGTCTCAGCCCTCGGCTCCGAGATCGCTTCACGCATCTTACCAAGGATGTGCATTCGACCTTCTCTGGCCTGCTCAAGTGCCTGCGCAAAGATCTCGCGCGACAATCCTGTAGCCTTAATATCCATCTGCATGGCTGTGATACCACGTGGCGTGCCAGCAACCTTGAAGTCCATATCGCCGTGGTGGTCTTCCTCTCCAGCTATATCGGAGAGGACTGCGTAGTTATCACCTTCCTTCATCAAACCCATGGCAATACCTGCAACCGGGGCAGTGATGGGAACGCCGGCGTCCATGAGGGACAAAGTAGCGCCGCACACGGACGCCATAGATGACGAGCCGTTCGACTCGAAGATGTCAGAAACGACACGGACCACATAAGGAAACACTTCGTCGGGCGGCAACGTCGGCTGCACAGCGCGTTCGGCAAGCGCCCCATGACCAATTTCTCGCCGACCCGGGCCACGCAGAAACCGCGCCTCACCGACCGAGAACGGGGGGAAGTTGTAGTGCAACATAAACTTCTTCCACCACTCGCCACCGTAGTTTTCGACCTTCTTGTCGTCGGTTCCAGCCGTACCGAGGGTTGTGGTGACGAACGCCTGCGTCTCACCCCTCGTGAACAGCGCCGAACCATGCACGCGGGCAGCAACACCAACTTCACAGCTGATTGAACGTATCTCGTTAAACTCCCGCCCATCTGCCCGCACCTGCTCGTTGAGGACACCTGCCCGGGTGTATTTCTTGATCAGACCGTAGAATGCCTCTTTGTAATCATCTCTGTGTTCTACCTCATCTTCGTCAAGAGCATCGAGCATCTGCCCACGCAAATCATCCATAGCGTTGCGCTGTTCGATCTTGTCACTAATACCGAGGGCATCCTTGATCTCCTGAGCCACACGTTCTTCGACCTTATTAACAATCGTTTCGTCGATGTCGTGAATCTCAAACTCCCGCTTCACTGGCTGGAGCTGGTCATATATCCGCTGCTGCAAGTCTATGAGCGCCTCAATCGAGGGCTGGGCAAACTCAAGAGCATCGAGGATATTTTCCTCGGAAACTTCGTTGGCTCCTGCCTCCAGCATAACTACGGCTTCTCTCCGCGCCGCAAGGATGAGATCAAGGTCACTTTCAGCGATCTGGCTACGCGTCGGGTTAATGACAAACCCCCCGTCGATCATGCCGATGCGAACTGCTGCAATTGGGATGGTGAACGGAATTGGCGAGCAATACAGGGCTGTTGACGCACCGGTGATGCTTAGCACGTCTGGGAGAATCTCAGGATCAGCCGACAAGACATTTCCAATGACCTGAGTCTCGTGCCGGTATCCCTTTGGAAACAATGGTCGGATCGGCCGATCGGTCATCCGCGAGGTTAGAATTTCGGCCTCCGTTGGACGACCTTCACGCTTGAAGAAACCTCCAGGAATCCGTCCACCAGCGAAGCTATTCTCGCGATACTCACACGTAAGGGGCAAAAACGGCATGTCTTTAGGCTTCCGGTCACCAACGGCCGTAACCATGACGATTGTCTCACCGTAGGACACCACCACCGCGCCATCCGCTTGGCGGGCCATTTTGCCCATCTCTATTGTCAGCTCACGCCCACCTATCTCAACTGATTCGCAAATTACCATGTTCCCTTTTCGTCTCCTTACCGCCACGCACACCGCGTGAGTGCCTTCTGCTTTTCATACACAATTTTTTCCACAGAATGCTGGAATCCCAACCAGAGGGAGGAACAACTCTCGTGGAGTGTTTGTTGGGGCGATATGTCGCCAGATTGTCCCTTCGCCGCTTCCGCTTCCCTAGATGTGCACTAGTCGATACCCAGCTCGACTACGTAAACGCTCCAATCGGCTACTTTCTCAAGCCAAGACTCAAGATAATGGCCTGGTATCGATCGTTATCGATCTTAAGCAAGTAATCGAGCAGCCGGCGCCGCTTGCCAACAAGCATCACCAGACCACGCTCTGTAGCATGGTCTTTTTTGTGTACTTTAAGGTGCTCC
>JAYYTT010000055.1:0-2525 GCA_036344375.1 Acidobacteriota bacterium
GTTTGTGTGTTATCGACCTGGACACCGTGATGCCTGGGCTGGTGGCCGACGATTTCGGTGATTTGGTTCGAACGAGTAGTAGCTTCGCTCGGGAGGACGAGCGTAACTTGTCAAAGGTGGTGGTTGAGTTGCCGATCTTCGAAGCACTGGTGATCGGATACCTGTCTGCTAGTGGAAGCTTCCTAACAGATTCGGAAGTCGATAGCCTGATCGTCGGCAGCAAGTTGATGACCTACGAGCAGGCGCTCCGTTTTCTCGCTGACCACCTTACCGGTGATACGTATTTCCGTATCCACCGTGAGGCCCATAACCTCGACCGGGCAAGGGTGCAGATCGCTTTGCTGGATAGCATCGTCGCTCACGAAGATGAGATGCGATCGATCGTTGATCTTGCGGTCAATGAGTCGAAGAGGAACGATACCGGCTCGGGCACTGAAATTTCTCGTGGCTGATCCGGAGCCTCTGGAACAGGTGCTAGAGGAATTGGTTGATCAGTGCTCCGTAGGTTTCATAGAGCGGTACGGTCAGCCAGCGAAGGCGATTGCTTCGGCGCCGGGACGTATCAACGTCATAGGGGAACATACTGATTACAATGAAGGTTTGGCTCTGTCTGGCGCTATCGATCGTTGGGTAGTGGTGGCGCTGTCCCCGCGTGGTGATCGACAAATGCGTGTGTATAGCGAGGCGTTCAACGAAGAAACCACAGTGTCACTAGAAGATCCGATAGCAAACGAAGTTGTGGATTGGGGCCGAATACCACTAGGTGCAGGACTTCTGTTCGCGGAGCTTACAGCCGTGGATGTTGGGTTTGATGCTTTTATCGGCGGCAATGTACCAATGGGGGCCGGCTTATCTTCCTCAGCTGCCCTTGAAGTTGCTTTGCTGAACACTTTACGACACGCGTTCGATATATCGCTCGATGACCTCGAATTGGTACACATCGCGCAAGGTGTTGAGCACGAGTACCTCGGGGTGAAAACCGGCCTGATGGACCAGTACACGTCACAGTTCGCCCACCGAAAAGAACTTATGCTGGTCGACTTCCGCGCGTTAAGTCATGAATACATCGAAGCGAGCCTTAAGGGTTGGGTGTGGTTACTGCTTGATTCAGGTGTACGTCGGCAGCTTGCCGATAGTGCCTACGGCATGCGCGTGAGGGAAACTCATGCTGCTCTGAAGAAGGTGGCACGTGTCATCGACAGAGTTTCTTCATTTCGGGATCTTAAGGAGGAACATCTTGCAGCCGTCGATGACGATTTACTGCGGAGGCGCTTGCACCACTACATAACTGAGAACGTCCGTGTACAACAGGCCGCTAAGGCGATCACTGCTGGTGAACCGGAGGCACTTGGTGCGCTGTTGCGAACTTCCCATATTTCTTTACGTGATGACTACGCCGTGAGCTGTGCTGAGTTGGAAGTTCTTGTTGATGTTGCTGCTTGTTCGGACGAGTGTGCTGGTGCGCGGATGATGGGTGGAGGCTTTGGTGGTTGCACTATTAACCTGGTGAAGGCATCCGCTGTGGATTGTTTTCTCGATCATGCTTCTTCTGAGTTTGAGTGTCGTTTCGATCGCACTCCCGACGCTCGCGTTTTTCATTTAGTAAGGGGAGCGTATGTTCACGGATAGCGCGGTGTCCGGAATTAGTGCTAACAGCTAGCGACCATTTCTTCGACGGCCGGTGTCTTGACATCCTAGTTTTGACGGTTTTGTTGCATGTTGTTTTCTTCTAGACGAGAGCGTCCAGAATGCCATGGCCCAGAAGACTTCTTGCCAGCATCACGGTACTGAGATATGAAGTGGTACTAATTCCGAGGCCGGATCACTGGCGCAGTTCAAACCAACGAGATTAAGATCACCGAGGTTGAGGGTTTCAGGCAAGTAGCCAGATGGAGAACGGCGTATGAGGAGTGACGACAAACGAGGTCAACGAACCCAGAGTTATTCACTCAATAAAGCACGTGAAGTCTTAGATCGCCGGGAACTGATGAAACTCGGGGCCGCAGGTCTAGGTGCCGCCGTTGTTGGCATCTCAGGGCTTGCCGAGGCAGCCACCGAGCCAGGAAAAGACGGAACTTTCGGGATTGGCCTGCCTGCCGGTCTTTCGGAATCGGGGCGTATTCATCTGCAGGCACCTCAGCTTGATATGGCGCCGCATCACCCACTGTTGGCGGATCCGATCGAGACCGTCCGAGTTGGCTATGTCGGCGTCGGACTGCAGGGTTCGGGTCATTGCCGCAACCTGCTGCGTATCCCGGGTGCTCGGCTGTCTGCTGTTTGCGACATCATTCCCGAGAAGGTTGAACGCTGGCAGCGGCAAGTTGTCGAAGCCGGCTTCCCGGAACCGACTGGCTACTCTGATGGACCTTGGGACTTCATTCGTATGTGCGAAGAAGAGGACCTGGACCTTGTCTACACGGCAACGCCCTGGGAGTGGCACGTACCGGTCATGCTCGCTGCGATGGAGAACGGTAAACATGCCGCTAGCGAAATTCCCGCTGCTTACACAATCGAGGATTGTTGGA
>JAYYTT010000056.1:0-6101 GCA_036344375.1 Acidobacteriota bacterium
GAACTCATCGAGAGCGAGTTGTTCGGACACATTGAGGGCGCCTTCACCGGGGCAGTTTCCGACAAGCAAGGCAAGCTTGACCTCGCTGATGGCGGCACATTATTTCTGGACGAGATCGGCGACATGAGTTTGCGTACCCAATCTAAAGTGCTTCGTGCGCTGCAAGAGCAAACCTTCCAACCAGTGGGCTCGACTGACAATCACAGTGTTGATGTTCGAATCATCGCTGCGACTAATAAAGATTTGCAGGAGGAAATTAAATCTGGCCGCTTTCGTGAGGACCTCTACTACAGGATCAATGTGATCCCGTTCCACGTACCATCCTTGAGGGAACGTCGCGACGACGTGCCATTGCTAGCCGAGCACTTCATGAAGGGTGCCGCGGCCGAGTATGGCACCGGACTCAAGAAACTTTCCGAGGCCGCTGTCGCTCGCCTTACTGCCTATCGCTGGCCAGGAAACGTCCGCCAGCTGAAGAACGTCTGCGAACGGCTGATGGTCATGGTCGCCGACGAAACGATCCTCGAGGCAGACCTTGAGCCAGCGATCGATGCCTTCGGTCCGAGCAACGAGAGTGACTCGAGCGGCGACCTGGAATTGCGGGCAGCACGCGACCTTTTTGAGCGACGCTTCATACTGACCAAGCTTCGGGAGCACGCCGGTAACGTTAAACAAACTGCCCTGGCCTTAAATATCGAACGCAGTCACCTCTACCGTAAGATGAAGTCGTATGGGATCGAGCCTGGTGACGGTGCTGGCGAGTAAATAACGTTCAGACGCAAGCTTCTCTAGCGGCACTGTACTCGACAAGACTCATGGGGTATTGCTAGCATCTCGATGCCCACCTTGCTAGGGACAGGTGTCGTGTACAGTGACGACTTATCGGCGGACGATAACGTACGAGGTGTAACTACGGCCGCAGACGGGGAGATTGGCACCGATGCCTCCGCTGCCGAGCCTCAAGCCATCAACGACGATGTCTCTGGTTTTACCGATTGGCGTGAAGAATTGCGCGAACGGCTAAAGCAGATTAGGGCCCGGCGTGAGGAAGAACAACTAACGGCAGGTGAGGAAAATAGCGAACTTGAAGTAAGTGAAGGTCTCGATGAATCAGACGCCCAAGAGATAGAAATTAACGATTATACGGCTGATATCGAACTAGATTCTGGCACCGTCACAAACGACGATGAGCCGGGGGAAGAGACAGGTTCTGAACCGGCAAATGAAATCGACCCAACTAAAGAGGAAGGGGCCGCGGGGACCGATGAGCCAATTGGGACAGCGGCCGATTTTATCGCCCAACTGGTTGATGACCCCCCACCACCAGTCAATGGCGTAGAGACTGGAAACGTAGAAGTTGGCACAACCCAGTCAGACAGTTTCAACGAGAAACCTGCTGCGGAGAATGCCACAGAAGAAAATGATCTGTTTTCTGGAATAGGGTCCGTAGAAGAAGTCGAGGATCCGGGGCCAGTCGAGGAAATGACAGAGGCCACGGAAACGGCTGAAGTCGTCGATGATGACACCTCAGAGGCCCCTGCCGAGGAATTAATTGGGCATGGTGCCGGCCAGGATCCGGCTACAGAACCAAACTTTTCAGACCTAGACGAACTTACTGGCACCGGCGAAAATTCGATGCCCGAGTTTGAGTTCGATGAAGTTGCAACAACGGTGCAGAACACAGCGCCTCAGCTCGACTTGCCAGCAACCAATCCCGAGAACAAGCAGGAACTTGAGTGGGATGAAGAGATCGTCGGGCCGACCAAAATAACCTCATCTGCTGGTCCCTTGGGGGAGCGAGCCGCAGCAGCCCTCTGCGATATGCTCATATTGATAGCGATCGGTACGGCCCTGGTAACCGCGGCGAGTTCGGGAACAGGGCTCTCTTTCCGACAGATCCTTGCCGAGGAAATGCTTGGCGTCGGGCTCACATGGACTATTTTTGTAATCGGCTATTCAGTGTTCTTCGTCGGAAGCTGCGGCCAAACGATAGGCCGTATGATCATGCAACTCCGCGTCGTCGGCAACGATCAGTTCTCTGTCGGCTTCAATCGGGCCTCGATTCGACTTTCCGTCTGGATTTTATCGGCCCTACCACTTTTAGCTGGCATGCTGCCGGCTCTTCGCGACCCGGAGCGACGTGGCTTGCACGACAGGCTCAGCGGCACCCGCGTTGTCAAGGCATAGATGCCCCTCTAGGTCCGATGGCCAAAGCAACAGGTTCAGGAGCCTGTAATTAGCTAGCCTGCTAGTGTAAGAAGTGGCGGGTCTTGGTGAGAACCATCGCAATCCCAACCCGATCGGCAGCCTTTATAACTTCTTCGTCTCGCATCGAGCCGCCAGGCTGAACGATCGCCGTCACGCCAGCCTCGGCGAGCAATTCTGGCCCATCAGAAAAAGGAAAGAACGCGTCTGAGGCAGCCACCGCGCCAGCCACCTGGTGGCCGAAGTCCTTTGCCTTCCACGTAGCAATGCGACACGAGTCGACACGGCTCATCTGGCCAGCACCAATACCAATAAGTTGCTGGCCGCGGGCCAATAGAATTGCGTTGGACTTCACGTACGGAATCACCGACCAGGCGAAGCGAAGACCAGCTTCTTCTTCATCTGTCGGATGCCGGTCAGTTACGCAAACCCATTCCTCTTGGGGAATCCCCGCCCCCGGGTCACGATCCTGTATTAGCAAGCCTCCGTCGACCCAACGTACGTCGTGGCGGTGAAAACCGGCAGCAGCGTAACTTGCCGCGAGTTCAACGTCAGTCGGAACTATTAGCAAACGTAGGTTTTCCTTCTCACGAAAGATTTCAAGAGCACCGCTGGTAAAGCCGGGCGCGGCAATCGCCTCAACAAACGTTGTCGCAATTTCTCCTGCGGTGTCGGCACCAACTGGCTCGTTGAACCCGAGGACACTGCCAAATGCTGAAACTGGGTCAGTGGCACGTGCCTTAACATAGGCATCAACTAGTAATTCACCACACGCGGCACCGCAAGGATTGTTGTGCTTCATAACCACGGCACCAGCCACTGGTAGGGCACGGACCAATCGCCATGCCGCGTCGAGGTCGAGGATGTTGTTAAATGAGAGTTCTTTACCTTGCAATTGCTCGGCAGCACCTAGACTGCGCGGAACGGTCGCATCATCCGCAAAAAACGCCGCTTTCTGGTGCGGATTTTCCCCATACCGCAACCCCTGTATTCGATCGAACGTCATCGCCACGGTATCCGGCACATCCTGTAGCTCCGGCGTCATATCAAGGGTTGCACTTTCAGGCAAGCCATTAAGGTAGTTGCAAATCGACGCCTCATACGCAGCGGTGTGAGCAATTGCGCACCCTGCCCAAGCGAGCCGCTTGGTCAATGGGAGATCGTTACGGCTGACAGCCTCAAGCACATCATCGTAGTTTGCTGGGTCGACAACGACCACGACTCCGGGTGAATTCTTTGCCGCAGCCCGCAACAGCGTAACCCCACCGATATCGATTTGCTCAAGCGCCTCCTGTACTGTGTGCTGTGGTTGAGCCACAGTGGCCGCGAACGGGTACAGATTGACCACCACCAAATCGATCGGCTCCACTTTGTGTAAGTCAAGCTCCGCCATCTGAGAGTCGTCATCACGGCGCGCCAATATGCCACCAAACACCTTCGGGTGGAGTGTCTTTACCCTCCCCTCCAGCATCTCCGGTGACGCCGTGTGCTCAGAGATCTGTCGCACCGGCAAACCAGCATCAGCTAGCGTCGCAGCAGTACCACCGGTCGAAAGTAATTCAACCCCGATTTCGTGTAATCCTCTGGCAAAGTCCACTACCCCGGTCTTATCGTAGACCGATAACAATGCAGTCTTGATGGTTCCCATGCGCCTGTTTGTCGCCATAGATTTGCCGGATTCCGTCAAGGAACGGCTCGAAGAAATTATCACCGAGCTGAGAACCTGCCGTGCCGACGTTCGTTGGGTTCATTTTGATTTAATGCATGTGACCCTAAAATTCCTCGGGAACATCGAGCCTCAAGAACTAGTGGCGATCGACGGAGTCCTGAGCAGGATCGCTGCTAACACGCAACCGGCTCAAGGCCGACTGCACAACGTCGGCAGTTTCCCACATCTTCGTCGGCCCCGTGTTCTATGGATCGGTGTTGAAACGTATAACGGGATGCTTGCTGCTCTGCACGCCGACCTGGACGCTGCACTGGCCAAGCTTGGGTTCTCGAAGGAAATTCGGCGCTTCCACCCGCATATTACCCTCGGCCGGATACGTGGCAACCGTCGTTTGTCTGCTTTACGGGAAGCGGTTGAAAAACAATCCGTCCACAAGGCTGAAAGTTTCAAAATCGAACACTTGACACTGTTCGAAAGCAGGCAACGACATGGCAGTACACGCTACACAGCCCTGAGCACGCACAGTTTCGAGGCACGTTAGCCTTGGAGCCCATCGGAACACCCGATCAGGCCTGAACTTCATCATCCAGGACCCATACGATCCTTCGCACCCACGGTTTGCCCAAGGCCGTGTTGACTTTCCTGATCAAGTCGGCGCTCATCGCCTCAAGTTGAGGTTTCCATGCCAAATCGGTGACCTCTACCGTCAGCACGTTGTCTTTGAAAACCAGCGGTCGGCAGTGTCGACTCACCGCCTCGCCAACCGCATCCTCCCATATGCGACCGAGGACAAGACCTCGTGACTGCGGCTTCTCCATCCACTCGCTCAGTAACCCCTGCAACTCATTCCCAACATGCCTGAAACTCATGTGATTAGCATTGCGTCGCCATATGAATAAAAACGGAACCGTTGTCGCACCGCAAATTCGTAAGCCTGTAACAAACGCTCGCGTCCAGCAAACGCCGCAGCCATCAATATTGGTGTGGACCGAGGCAAATGGAAGTTTGTCAGCATGGCATCCACCACATGGAATCCAAATCCTGGGTAAATAAAAATGTTGGCGTTACCCGCACCGGCGGCATTCTCGATCCCGTCGCTAGCTCTCGCCGCATGTTCTAGGGTGCGCACAACCGTTGTACCAACGCCGATCACCCTCCCCTGATTCGCCTTCGCAGCTACGATCGCAGCCACACATTGGTCCGGCAGAACATATGGCTCCGATTCCATCCTGTGCTCGGCAACTTCGCTAACTCGAACCGGCTGAAACGTTCCCGTTCCTACCTTGAGTGTCAACGTTGCGATCTTGACACCAACGCGCTGGATTTTTTTTAGCAACGATTGGGTAAAGTGCAAGCCTGCCGTTGGCGCGGCAATGGCGCCAGGCTCTCGGGCGTAAACAGTCTGATAACGTTCGCGATCAATTATGGTGTGCTCGTCACCTGGATAGCGCTGAATATAAGGGGGCAGCGGCATCTGGCCCCAACGATTGAGTACCTCCTCAACACCGTAGTTTCTAGGCAACTCGACGAGATGACGCCCCTTCTTGGTCTCACCATGCACCACCAAATGGGTGGCACACTCGTCGAGATACAGGATCTCGCCGGGGTGTAAGCGCTTCCCACCTCTGATCATTGCCTCCCACACCGGTCCTTGCCCACCAACCGATGCCCCCACATCATGCAGCAAGAGAATTTCTACAGCACCACCGGTGGTGCGCTTCGTATGCAACCGCTGAGGGGCCACCATCGCGTCGTTGATTATCAGCACATCTCCTTCGCGCAGCAATTCTGGTACCTCCGCAAAGCGATACTCGGAAGGATGGTCGGTAACCCCACGGGCAAGCGACAGCAACCGCGATTCATCGCGACGCTCAGGCGGCGACTGGGCTATTAAGTCTGCAGGAAGGTGATAATCAAAGAGCTCGATGCGCACGATCTCCGCCTGTCCTTAGTCGCACTACCAAAGCTCAGTTTGAGGCCCACTGGAGAACTTGTTTCCGGGCTTTCGAATACCAAAATGTTCATAGGCAATCTCGGTCGCCACCCGCCCACGCGAGGTGCGTGACAGAAAACCGAGCTGGATCAAGTAGGGCTCGTATATATCCTCGATTGCCGCCTTGTCCTCACCGATCGCCGCCGCAATGGTATTCAGACCCACTGGCCCACCCGCGAAGTTCTGCATGATGGTCAGCATAAGTTGGCGGTCGATTTCGTCGAACCCCATCTT
>JAYYTT010000057.1:0-2143 GCA_036344375.1 Acidobacteriota bacterium
GCCGAACGGTTCACCTGCGGGGTCTCTTGTCTGCCTGGCTAGAAGCCTATCCCCCAAACCATCGAACCGTCTAGGGATTATTCCTCTGTGGTCTTCTGGAGCGGCTCCCCCCCCTCGATGACCCACATACGGTGAGACTTTTCGGCATTGCCATCTGCATCGAATTTGGTACTTCCGGCCGCCCCGGGGAAAGGGTTCATTGCGTTCATATAGAACGAGATGTTGCTGGCGGTAGGGCCTTCCTGTTCGATCGCCTGCACAATGATGAGCGTGGCGTCGTAACCGTGCGCCGCATATACGTTCGGATCGTCCCCAAACTTGTTACGGTACGCTGCTATGAATTCTGCAGTTGCATCTTCCTCAGCATCAAACGTGACCATCGGATATACCAAACCCTCGACCGCCTCACCGCCCACCTCCACGAGTTCATCGGGAAGAATCGCGCCAGTCCCGAACAGTGGGAGTTCTATGCCCGCATCGCGCAACACTCTCGCGGTGGCTGCTGTTTCATCGGAGTACCCGGCTATGTAGATGCCGTTGGCTTCAGTGGCGACCAAACCTTCGAGGTCTCCTGCTATTAGCGCTTCTGGCTGATCTGCCGGAAACGAAACCTGGGCCTCCATACCACCACCAAGCGTACGGAAACGCGCGATGAACGCGTTACCCAGGCCATACTCGCTCTGGCTTCTAACTACGTGCACCTTGCGGATTCCGGCGACGTTATAAATATAGTTCGCCAGTGTCACGGCCTCGAAATATTCGCTTGGGTAGTTGCGGAATATGTAGTCTCCCTTGTCATTGAGCGCCGAAGTCGACGATGCCGGCGAAATCAACACAACCTCGGACTGCTGAAACAGGTCAGCGATCGCGAGCGTTACAGTGCTACTGTCCGATCCGATCACCGCGGGGAGCCCTAGGTCGATGAATTCTTGCGCAACCTGCAACCCAATTTGAGGGTCGCTCTTAACATCACGAACGGTGACTGAAAATGGGACCCTGGTGCCATTACCACCAACGTCGACACCACCAGCTGCGTTGACTCGATCAACCGCGACTTCGATGCCACGTTGAATTGACTGCCCATAAGACGATGCGCGTCCCTCCAGCGAAAGGAGCGCTCCGAGCTGAACCTCGGAAACTCCTCCGCAGCCAGCCATGCTAACAACGGGAAGCATCAACACTACGGCCCATTTATTGAGAGTTTTCATTGTCTTTTCCTTCCAGGCGGCCTCCCTATTTGACCGCTGCTCGTCCTTTGATGCAACCACCCGGGGTTTATTGGCACCAACTGAATTTCCCTGTCTCAATTTTCCCTGGTGTTCCCTCGCGCGGTTTCCAGACGCATCGTGGACCGCTTCAAGGCTTCTAGGGCGCGATCGACATCAGTAGCATCCTCGGGATTCTTGAGCCGGTCTCGGGCACGTTGCAAAGCTGCTTCGGCACGAACTATGTCAATATCTTGTGCCGTCTCAGCGGTCTGTGCCAGAACGATGACACGATCCGGGAGAACCTCTACCAACCCCGACGAAACGGCCAGTTCAGCCCACTCGCTGGTGCCAATGGTGCGATAGCGTAGCATCCCAGTGTCAAGGCTGGTGATAAGGCGCTCGTGGCTCGGGAGGACGCCAAACTCGCCAACGCTCCCCGGTGCTCGAACGGCATCGACTCGTTCGGTAACAACCTGCCGCTCCGGTGTAACGACTTCAAGCAAAAAGTCAGTCGTAATGGCGCTATTTTGTCCGGCCTCAGACATGGATCGTTACTCCACCACTTGCGGATCGTGTTCAGCTTCAGCCAACGCGTCGGCTTCGGCCAGCGCCTCTCGTACTTCGGCACTTTGCCCGGTTTCCTCGGCCATTTTTTCACCTTTTTCACGTGCTTCTTCGATAGTGCCAACCATAAGGAAAGCTTGTTCTGGTAGGTCGTCGTGCTCGCCGTTAATAATCTCCTGGAACCCGCGAATTGTGTCATCGAGTGTGACGTACCTGCCTTGCATCCCAGTGAAATTCTCCGCTACGAAGAACGGTTGTGACAGGAATCGTTGCATTCGACGCGCCCGGTTGACGGTAACCTTGTCCTCGTCGGAAAGCTCCTCCATCCCGAGGATCGCAATGATGTCCTGGAGGTCCTTGTAGCGTTGGAG
>JAYYTT010000058.1:0-5359 GCA_036344375.1 Acidobacteriota bacterium
CAGGCAGTGGACTGTCAACCTGACCTGTCGATGATACTAAATCAATGGATGACGCTGAGCGTCACTGCACTCATAACGATCGAACACAGCACCGCGAATTCCAGAAGGAGATAGGTCAAGAAACAGACAGATCTCCTCGAACCACGGGCTGTTGAAGAAATTCTCAGGGGCCTCGAGCTCGTAGATGCGATGCAGCTTCTCGCGCTCGCTCGCGGTCAGAGCTCGCTGGCCACGCTTCTGTGAAGAGTAGGCCACGTCTTTAATGGCCTTTTGAATGACGGCGACCCATAGGCTTCGACAAGCTTCATTGTCCTTGTCTTTGCCGTCGAACAGCTTGAAAGGGACTACCGTCCCTTGTACAACGCCAGACGAATTGTCTGCCATCCGAGCCTCCCTCCGGTTGGCGAGACCATCATTTTATCAAAGGCCTTCAGCAAGTCTATCCCTCCGGCCATGAAGTTGGCCGTTGTTGGGTAAGATTGATCTTTATTACTCTCGCTTAACCAAGTTGTTAGACAGAGGAGATCCGGTCCATGCCATTGACTGGCTTGCGTGTCATCGATCTGACTCGAATCTTGGCCGGCCCGGTTGCCACCATGATGCTGGGTGACATGGGCGCCGAAGTTTTGAAAATTGAACGACCGGGAACTGGTGATGATGCTCGTAACTGGGGCCCCCCGTTCATCGATGGCATTAGCACGTACTTTCTGTCGGTTAACCGAAACAAACACAGCGTGACGCTCGACCTCAAATCAGAAGTTGGCAAAGGTGTACTTTGGGAGCTCATCGAAACAGCTGATGTTGTGATCTCCAATTTTCGTGTTGGGGTAATGGATTCCTTGGGGTTTTCCTTTGAAGAAGTTGCCGAACGCGCCCCGCGCTGTGTGTATGGTCTGATCAATGGCTATGGCCAATCGGGGGAGCGCGCCCAAAGGCCGTCATTTGATGTCGTCGTGCAAGCTGAGTCTGGTCTTATGGACCTGACTGGCTACGCAGATGGGAAGCCTACAAAGGTTGGAGTCTCAATCGCCGATGAGATCGCCGGCCTTTACATGGTTCAAGGAATTCTTTTGGCGCTGCTTGAGCGGCAACAAACAGAACGAGGGCAACTCGTGGAGGTGGCCTTGCACGACGCGTTATTGTCGATGTTCACCTTTCAAGCTCAGCGTTACTTGTCCGCCGGATTACAGCCACAGCGTATGGGCAATCGTCACCCCAGCATTGTTCCTTATGAGACGTTTGAAGCTGCGGACGGTACGATTGTTGTAGCCGTTGGCACCGAGGGTATTTGGGAGCGCTTTTGCACTGTGCTTGGCGTACAGCACCTCCTTGGGAACGAGAAATTTACTCGGAATCCGGACCGGGTTGCCAACCGTGAACAACTGGGAAAGGAGTTGGCACCAGTGTTTCTTCGGCACCCTGTTGCTTACTGGGAGGAGCAATTAAGTGCCTCTGGAGTACCTTGCGGCCGCGTTCGCGCTTTGAACGAGGCAATTGAGAGCGAACGTCGTACTGGTCGAGATATGGTGGTTGAGATCGACGGCCTTGAGTTGCTCGGCGTACCGATCAAACTCTCTCGCTCACCTGCGCAAGTGAAAGGCAGACCGCCTCAGCTCGGCGAGCATACAGAGGCAGTACTTACTTCGTTAGGTCATACTGTTGAGGAGATTTCTGAGTGGCGCGATGCTGGAGTAATTTAACTCGCCATGTTGAAAACCCAAGCGCTGGCGAGATTAGAGGTGGCAAGATGAGCTACAGAAAGGCCAGTGTTCTGATCGCTTCGTTGCTTTTTGCCACAACCTTGATTCACGCTCCTCTTCGCGCAAGTTTCCAGCAGGCTGCCTTTGTCGAGTCAGAGCTCCTGGTTCGTCTGACGATGGAGCTTCCAGTCGAGGTAGAAGTCATGTTTGATGCCTGGACGACCGCCGACCAATTCGTTCAGTGGTTTCCAGGCTGGGCCGAAATGACGGTTACCGAGGGCGGTGAATACCGCTTTGGGTGGGACGGCTGGGAAGAAGAGTGGGTAGGTAACTACATAGAGGTGGATCGTCCAACGAAGCTGGTGTTTACCTGGTTTCCGCCGGTCGCTGTGTTCCCCATTGGTGCCTATGAAACAACGGTCACGCTGTCCTTTGAGGATCTACAAGGCACCACTCGGATGACCCTGGAACACAGTGGCTTCCAGGCCGGGCCGGAGATGGAGAGCCATAAGGAGGCTTGGAGTGGCTATCTTTACAACCTCCGGGCTTATCTCCTGCAGCGCTAATCTGACCTGAGCAATGGACATTCTGAAGCGTTACCTCTTTTTGTATACACGCCACCGGGGACCCTATTTCCTGGGGGCCGTCTTTCTAATTGCCACCAATGCCATTGCTTTAGCGATTCCCCGTGTCTTTGGCTGGGCCATTGATGACCTTGAGGCCGGAGCGACTCGCGGACTCATCTTGTCCTACGCAGGCGCCATTGTTGTGTTAGCGGTTTTCCAAACGGTAATGCGAGTCGGGTCACGCATCTTTGTTTTGAGTGTCTCTCGCCGGATCGATTATGAGATGAAGGGGATGCTGCACAAGCGTCTGATTCATCTCGCCCCATCTTTTTTCGCGGCGACGAATACTGGCGACTTGATGTCCCGTATGACGAACGATGTCATGTTGGTGCGCGCCCTTGGCGGTCCTGGCGTGCTTTATTTTTTCAATGCCTTTGTCATGTATGCGCTTGGACTTGCCTATATGGTCTCGATTAGCTGGCGCCTAACACTTGTTGTTTTCCTGCCGCTGCCGATCGTGGCCGTGCTCGTCCGAATTCTCGTGCATAGGGTGCGCGACTACGTTACTAGAGCGCGCATCGCTTTGAGTGACCTCAACACAATCGTTCAGGAGAATCTCTCCGGTGTGATGGTGGTTAAGTCGTTTGCTCTTGAGGAAGCGCAAAACCTCAGGTTTGAGAATCAATCAGCAACCTACATGGATTTCGGTCTCCGCGAAGCCTGGACACGAGCCCAGATGATCCCTGTGGTTGGTCTCGGTGGTGGCCTGGCCGCGGTCGTTGTCATTGGGTTCGGTGGCCGCATGGTTTCAGCAGGGGACCTTTCGATTGGTGACTTGGTTGCGGTGATGAGCTATGTGGGAGTAATGGTCATGCCCACAGTGGCTCTGGGTTGGATTTTGAGCTTGGTGCAACGGGGTGCGGCAGCTCTTGAACGACTCGATGAGGTTCTTGTGGCACCGGTCACCATCAGCTCCCCAGATTCAGCACGCCCAATTGGCGATGGACCGCTCTCGGTGGTGATCAAAGGTCTTAACTTTCGTTATGACGATCACCTAAGAAATTACGGTGGCATTCTGAAGCTCGACGAAACTTTTGAGAGCGGTCGTCGGCATGCACTGCATAAAATTGATTTTGTTGCGAAAGAAGGTGGCTATGTTGCCATCGTTGGCAGGGTTGGGTCTGGGAAAAGCACGCTCTTAAAAGCTATTCAGCATCTCATCGAGGTACCAGAAGGATCCGTGTTCCTGGGCGGTGTTGACGTGGTAGAGGTTGAACTCGACGAACTGCGACAAAGAGTTGGGTTCGTGCCGCAGGACGACTTTCTTTTTTCGACGACCGTATTTGACAACATTGCCTACGGACAGCCCGATGCCAGCCGGGGCGAGGTTGACACAGCAGCTCAAATTGCAGGCCTTTTGGTTGATTTGGAATGCCTTCCAGACGGCCTCGACACGGTCGTCGGTGAACGGGGAGCGACGCTTTCTGGTGGACAGCGGCAGAGGGTAGCAGTGGCCCGCGCCATCCTCATCGATTCTCCCATCCTGCTGCTGGATAATGCTTTGTCGAATGTCGACGCAGAGACCGAGCGCAAGATCTTGGACGGCCTACGGGCTAATGCTGCAAGTAATGCAGGGCGGACTTTGGTGGTGGTGAGTAACCGTATTGGAGCCATTCAGGATGCTGATCACATATACGTTATGGACGAAGGTCGCGTCGTTAATCACGGGTCGCACGCCCAGCTAATTCAGCGCCCTGGATTGTACGCCGACATGTTCGAACAACAGCGGTTAAGCGCTGAGTTGGAGAAACTTTAGAATGCCTGAGGGACGCGACCTTACTGTTTTGCGCCGCCTCGTGCCTTTTATTCGGGTACATAGCAGCATTGTGGTTGCTTCGGCTTTGTTATTGCCGGCACTGGCTGCGAGCCAGTTGGTGCAGCCTTACCTGATTCGTATTGCAATTGACGGCTACCTGACACCGGCGTCCAGGGGAGTTCCGGGTGCACTTTCCGGTTTGACTGGGTTGGTCTTGTTATTTGTCGCGGTGCTGTTCGGCGAGATGATTGTTCGGTTTGCTCAGATTTATCTGATGCAACTCGCTGGGCAACGCATAATGCACGACCTTCGCTGCACCGTGTTTCGCCATGTGCAGCGATTATCGATGTCATTTTTCGATCGCTACCCTGTTGGACAAACTATGACTCGTGTCACCAGCGACGTTGAAGCATTGAACGATTTAGTTTCTCAGGGGATCGTTTCGATCGCCCGTGATCTAACCATGGTAGTTGGCATCATCGGAGTGATGTTGTGGGTCGACTGGCGGTTGACGCTTGCATCGTTTGTTGTCGTACCCTTATTACTTGGCATTCTAGCGTTCCTACGTACTCGCCTACGAGCTGCCTACGATCGTGTGCGCAGTTTGGTGGCTCGGCAGAATGCTTTCTTACAAGAAACTATTTCCGGGATAGAAGTCGTACAGGCTTTTGTCCAGGAGCGCCGCAACCAAAAAGATTTCGCAAAGGTGAGAGGCGACATCCTAGAGATCGAGTTACACAGCGTCCGTCTGTCATCCTGGCTGTCGGCATTGGTACAGGCTGCGACCACTGTGTCAACGGCGTTGGTGCTGTCGTACGGTGGCTTCGGAATCATCGAGTCGACAGTGACGTTGGGCATTTTGGTGCAGTTCATGATGTACCTGCAGCGTTTTTATCAGCCGCTCGAAGACCTTTCCGACAAGTACGACACGTTGCAACGCGCTGCCGCAGCTACCACTAAAATCTTTGGACTTCTCGACGTTGAATCCGATGTCCGTGAGGCTTCCAACATGGTATCGATGCCTCAGTTCCGGGACCGTATCGAGTTCAAGTCAGTGACTTTTGCCTATCCATCTGTTTCCGAGGCTGCTGCCGCTGCCAAGCTTGATGAAGCTAACATTGCGATCTCGACTGCTGCGCCAGTCCTCGAAAACTTTAATTTGACAATTCATAAGGGTGAGAAAGTTGCGATTGTTGGCGCAACAGGGTCAGGCAAGTCAACAGTTATCAAACTGCTGCTCCGCCATTACGATGTCCAGAAGGGATCGATCACCGTTG
>JAYYTT010000059.1:0-5115 GCA_036344375.1 Acidobacteriota bacterium
GCAGCTGCTATTCCCGCTTGTTCCGGATCAAATTTCTCAATCTGCCGAAGTGCCTCCGCACGAGCTGCTTCCGGCCCATAAGTAGCCAGGGCCGAGAACCAACCATCGGCATCAGCATCACCAGCAGCAACTAGGGCTCGAACTACTTCAGCTGCCTCCAACGGAGCAGCACTAAGAATGGCGGGGACTTTATAGGAGCCAGATCCCCCTGGAGATGCCTCAATGCCGTAAACATCGCGTACTGCATCAAGACCCTTCTCAGCTAGGCTTCCATCAGCCACGGAAAGCGCCGAAACCGCCGACGAACGCTTGGCAGCATCGTCGCTATGAATGTCCATAACGACACGGTCTTCCGGGACCGAGAACCTCCCCGGAGCCCAGGCAAGTGTTTTCAGGGCCAGGCGTTGCACATGGCGATCGCGATTCGCTGACGCTCTTAAAACAGCCGTGAACAGCTGGTCATCTACTTCAGCTTCCCTCTGCCATAAGGCAATAATCCAGTTCAGTGCTGCGCAAACCACACGCCAATCATCGTCGTCAAGGAATGTGGTTAAGAACCGATTTGCTACTCCTACAGGAGCTTCATAGAGACCCCTCATCGCCGCAATGCGAACTAAGGGGTTTGTATCCTCTAAAGCTGTGGCCAGTGCCGGCATAGCATCTGGGTCAGCAAGACGCCGTAACGTCGTGGCGGCCGCTAACCGCACCGACCCTTCCTCCGATGCTAGATGTGGAACCGCGATTTTCGTTGAAGCACCCGGAAGCCGCCACCAGGCTCCTAGAGCTGCTTCGAGCACATGTGGTGGGCGGGATGTGTCTTCCAGAATCAGCGTGATCGCTGGTATCGCCAAAGGATCTTTCTGAATACCTAATGCCCATAAGGCTTGGACGACCACCAAGTGCTCGGGGTCGTTCAGCAACGTAACAAGACGCTGAGCTATCCGGGTCCGGATGGCAACGCTCAGTGTTGGTTCGAGGTCAAGCTCGAGCAAACCCAGGCCGAACGCCGCCAGTGCCCGTACCGAGGGTACTGGGTCCCTGGCCATCTCTATCAATCGAAGGTAGCCGGCCGGCAGACCAACCCGGCCAATCGCCAAGGCCGTGCGCCCGCGGACCATCGGTTCTGGTGACTCGGATAACCGCAGTAATGCTTCGGTAAGGTCGCGACGATCTTCCGCCTGGAGAATTGTAGAAGCAGCGTTAAGGTCAGCAGGAAGTCCGAGAGGAAGTATGGCGGCCGTTAGTTGCTCACTCTTCTGGGCAGGATAAGCCGCCACACCCATCGTAGAAACTGGAGTAAAGCCTCCGGAACCGACAACACATAACATGCCTATCGCCAGGGTCGAGCAAGGAGATTTCATCGTTTTGCTACCCATCTGGTCTGGGCGAAATGGCGAAATTGTCACTCGAAACACGCAGCTGGAGGAGAAGCGGAGATTTTCGTTGGGAGGCCGATCGTGGCGAGCACCCGAGCCACTTTTTTGTCCACTTGCCGCGTTTTCTCCTCAATGGTCCAACAGAACCTCGACCTGCTCTCTTAGCCGAATTTCTTCACCTGGCAAGTATCCGTAGCGCCGCCAAAGAATACGACCGTCCTCATCAACCAGGTAGGTCGTTGGTGTTGCACTAACCCCATATCGAGCCACCGCAATGTTTTGGGTGTCAAAAACGTTAGGAATTTCGAAGCCGAACTCCTTGTAGAAAGCGTCCG
Organism: Acidobacteriota bacterium; assembly: GCA_036344375.1. Classification (GTDB taxonomy): domain Bacteria; phylum Acidobacteriota; class UBA890; order UBA890; family UBA890; genus UBA890. Next base: position 1,712 of record JAYYTT010000059.1, read on the forward strand.
TGCCCGGCCGGTCGTCACGCACATCGACGGCAACGACGGAAAAACCATCGTCTTTCAACTCCCGGTATAGAGCATCGAGGTGAGGAAACTCCTCACGGCAGGCTGGTCACGTCGGCGTCCAAAAGTTAATTAACGTGAGGCTCGCATCGACATCCGACAACCGCAAAGAGTCAAAACCGTAACCGGGAAGTTCGAAATCTGGGGCTTGCACAGCAGTATTTAGTCGGTTTGTTGAAAACCATTCATCAAAACCAACGCCTGGAGAGCCAAGCTCCGCGTAGACAAATCGCAGGCCCTGCTCAAGTTGCACTCTGTCACTAATAAAAGTCGCTCGAGTAAGCCATTCCGCACCGATTATCGGGTTACCAGCTTCAGTGTGCGCCCAGCCAATCTGATAAGGAAGATCTATGTTCATTTGCGGTAGGCCCAGAATGTCGTTTGGTGGCTGGGATGTCTCCAGTGCCTTCTCCCACGCTTCTGCCGCCAATTCAGGCTCCGCAAGTTCAGCGTAAGCATCGCCCATCAGCTCGTGGAGCTTCGCGATAACTCTGGCCATCGGATATTCGCGGAGGAACGTGGTCGCGAGCTCAAGGCGATCTTCGCCACGAGCACCCATAATCTCGCGGACTCTTCGCTGAGCAATTTCTTCAGTCAGCCGTGCTCCACTGCCGTAGTCGGGGGCTGTCGTCGTGCCGAGAATTGTTCCCCGGCCATCGGAGTCGGAAGCAACAACGATAGGGTCTGGCTCAAGCCGGTCCATATCTTGGCAAGCCAGGGTGAACATGGCCACAACCAGAATCGCCGAGCTCCGTTTAAGATTGTTGCTGGCTGGCTTCTCACACATAGAGCGATGCAAACACGGGCGCTCCGAGGGTGCAAGGCAGAATAAACGGTGAACAACTCACAGCAGGAGCTTGCTACTTAGTCGAGTTCCGCCATGACTTGAGTCAGCGAACAAGGCTCCGCAACTTCGATAGCTACTGGAGGCGCGTTGCTCCCGGAGCCAGTCAACAGCAAAACCACCGAGTCTTCACACTTCACAACGTTATCGTTCCGCAGACGCTCAAGTGCGGCAAGACAGGCCGCCGAAGCAGGTTGGACGAAACGGCCCGATTTTGAGGCAAACCGGAACTGTGCTGCTTCGATATCGCGGTCGGACACGGCAATTGCGCACCCGCTGGTCTGACGCAACCAACGCAATACCCGCGCTCCACTAGGTGGGGAAGGATTCGAAATGGCTCCCGCAATGGTGGTCGGTGGCGGGACTTTGATTGGCTTGTTCGATCCTTCCTTCCAACCTCTGGAAATCGGCGCGCATTCGGCCGCCTGAACCGCTACCAACCGACAGTGGCCACCAAGCCACCCACCGTCCGATGCCTCCTGCAAGCCCTTAGCTATAGCAGAGAAGTTGCCGCCGCTACTGGTAGGCACTATAAGCCAATCAGGGGCACGCCCCCCAAGCTGCTCGACGATCTCGTAAGCGATGGTTTTTTGACCCTCCACCCGAAGCGCCGAATCGGAATTGATGAACGGTACGTTAGTGCGCCGGCTCCACTCAATACTTGCGTTATAGATTTCTCCGTAGGATGCATCGATCCGGAGGAGCAAAGCACCGTGGACCGCAACCGGAGCAAGTTTTTCAATCGGGGTGGAAGCTCCGACCCAGATCGTGGCTTCCATGCCTGCCCTTGCAGCATAGGCGGCTACGGATTTCGCCATATTGCCGGTGCTCACCGTCCCCAGAGCGGAAAACCCTAGACGTGCCAACACCGCTACGCCCAAGGCGGTTCCACGGTCCTTGAACGAGCCAGTGGGGTTACAAGTTTCGTCCTTAAGCCATACTTCTCGACATCCCAAATCCCGTTCGATGCGCCGAGCACGGAGGCAAGGAGTTCCTCCCTCTCCCATAAACACGCGCTGCCTGACCAACTTCCGGTCAGTCTTGGGAAGCAACGCTTGATAGCGCCACATTCCCTCATCAGTGCCAAAGTTTGGCATTCGAGATTTACCCTTAGGCAACACCGAAGACATCTCTGTCGTTGCGAGTACAAATTCCAGGGCTTCGCCGCAATTGGTGCATCGAGGAGAAAAAGGGTCGTACACTGCTGCCCGCTTACACGCTGAGCAACGCAGCGCCTCCTCAGTCGTCAATCGCCGGACGACAGGTTGGCATCTTCACCCAACTCGAGAGCCTTGTGGGCTTCGCTGGTCTTGGAACAATCCTGACAATAGCCGAACACCTGCAAGCTGTGGCGAGCGGGCGAGAAGCTTTGCTCAGCACAGTTACGGAATACCAATCGGGTAAGCTCCGCGTCCAGCCATTCGATGATGCGATCGCAACCGAGGCAAACCATGTGCTCGTGTGCTTCACGGCCGAGAATGTGTTCGTAATAAGAGTGATCCTTGCCCAGGCTGATACGGCGTGCTAACCCCGCTTGCACTAGAAGATCAAGCGTCCGATAGATTGTGGCGCGCGAGACCCGCACTCCAGCACGGCGCAAATGAAACATCAGTTCGTCAGCTTCGATGTGTTCGTGGATACGATAGAACTCCTGGAGAATCTCCCGGCGTTCCGGTGTCAGCTTCAGGTCATGCTCGCTGAGGTAACGACCAAAGCGTTCTTCGGCAAGCTTGCGACTACGGCGCTCAGCCGCGGCCGGTAGCCTGTAGCGATCATCCTTAGGTTTAGCTCTCGTAGCCATATAAATTTTGAAGCCTAAGATTTCAGGCTGATAATCTCCGCTAGAGTTCGCCGTTCTTTACCAATTCAGCGTAAATGTACAACGCTACCAGGCCACGCAGGTTTTCCCATTGTTCAGCCCATACCTCGATCGCCGAGAGATCAACCTTATCGCTGTCATAGACATTTCGAGCAATCCAACGCTGCAACAGCGTATCGGCGATCGGAAAACACTCCAAGCGACCGTAACCATAAAGAACCGTTAACTGTGCACCCAACGTGCTGACACCACTGATCGATTTTAATGTAGCAAGAAGCTCGTCGGTGGGCCGTCGACGCAGAGCCTTCAGGTCGATGTCACCGTGCGTCACCAACGCCGCGAGACTTTGTAGCTGCTCCGCCTGGATACTATCTACCGGCTCGTGCGTGAAGTCTTTCACCTCATGCCCAGCAAAGGTAGCAACGTTTGGAAATGAATAAAACAGTTCCCCTGCACAGTTGACAGCGTAGGAGTGAACCGTGGCTATCGATGATAGGGTCGCACGGAACATATGCTTTTTTTGCCCCTCGCTGGCTATCGCCAACGCCAGCGACTCGAACGGCCGCAAACGTTGTATCGGCTTGAGACCATAGTGATCACGACTGAGAGCGTAAAGCTGTTGGTCACGCTGACACAGCTCGTAGAAGGGGCCGAGATCAAAATCCAGCCCTAGCATGCGATTCA
>JAYYTT010000060.1:0-3152 GCA_036344375.1 Acidobacteriota bacterium
GAAAAAATGGGAAGGCTGCGCTGATGGGGCTTAGTTTTCTCGCACCCTTCTTTTTTGCGGGCCTTGCAGCGTTACTCGTGCCGATCCTTGTCCACCTGACCTATCGGCAAAAAGCAACGGTTGTGCCTTTCCCTTCCCTGATGTTCGTACAGAAGGTCCCTTTCAAGTCAATGCGGCGTCAGAAGATCAGGCATTGGATGCTATTTCTTTTGCGTTGCGCTGCGTTAACCCTTGTCGTTCTGGCTTTCAGTCGACCGTTCCTCAACACGGCCAGCATTCCTTCTGTCCTGTCATCGACAAGTCGCGAAGTAGTAATTCTTCTCGACAACAGTCATAGCATGAATTACACGGGCCGTTGGGAGACTGCCCAACAGGCAGTCAGAGGGATCATTAACGATCTCAACCCCTCTGACCGTGTATCACTCGCCACCTTTTCCGATGCGGCCCAGTTAGTGGTTCGCTCAACCCCAGAGCCTTCGGTAATCCACAGTGCCCTTGATGTCATCGGCCCAAGCAATCGGTCGACACGCTATGCGCCCGCGATCGGTATTGCCCAACAGCTACTCATTGAGTCCGATCTCCCTACTAAAGAAATTGTGCTGATTACTGATTACCAACGCACAGGATGGGATCGGGACCAGGCAATCCAGCTTCCAGAGGGCACAATCCTGACAGGCATCGATGTCCATGAAGAGATTGCACGCAACCTCTCAGTTGCCACGGTAGTCCTTCAACGTGAGGCAACGACCGTGCCGGAACAATTTGTTGTCACCGCTCGTATAGTCAACCAAGGAGATGAACCCACGGAAAACGTCGACGTAACTTTGAGCATCGCCGATAAGGTTGTCGATGAGCACGCTATTACACTTGGCCCCAATTCAGCCACGACTGTCCAATTTCTTCCTCAAGCAGTGAACTCGGAACCATTGGAAGGGGCCGTATCTATCAATAGTAGTAATCGGCTTGAAGGAAATTCCAGCGACCATCTACCAGGCGACGACACTTTCTATTTCATCGTCAACCCAGGCGAAACTCTCAAAGTCTTACTTGTCGAAAACAACAACAGCCACGAAACTGACAGCTTATTCATCGAACGCGCTTTATCTGTCGCAACTCGCCCAGCGTTCAACGTCCAGCGAGCTAGGGTGAATCAATTACAGTCAGGCGACCTGGCCGACATCGACGTGATCGTCCTAAACGACACAGCATTCCCATCAGGTGCGGTCGGAGCAGAATTGCGGAATTTCGTCGAGACTGGTGGCGGTGTGTTTATTGCCATGGGCGAACTTGTCCATCCGAGCGGGTGGCAGGCCGAAGATGCGCGTGCACTGGCACCGAGATTGGGCGACGACGTTGTTGATCGCAACGCCGAGTTCGGCGGGGTCTTGGCCAGCTACAACCGTGACCACCCAGTCTTCGAGATTTTCAGCACTCCGCGCAGCGGGGATTTTACAGCGGCTAGCTTCTATCGTTATTGGAAGCTGGACCCTGATATGGGTGACCTGGTTATCGCTGGCTTCGACGATGGGGCACCTGCCCTGGTGGTCCGCCCTGCGCGGCTTGGACGGGTGCTCATCTGGCCAACGACTCTTGACCGATTCTGGAATGATCTTGTGCTCCATGGGCAGGTGTTTGTTCCGTTTATCCAACAAGCTGCGCGATACGTAGCCGGCTACGAGGCCCCCGAGTTATGGCACACCGTTGGAAACAACATCCGACTTGGAGCACTTGACGAATTAGAATTTCCGGAAGGCACAGCGGTTGAACTGATGACACCCAGGGGCAACCGGATGGATCTGATTGCAACTGGTATGGCTCCCGGTGCAGCAACCACGAGTGAAATAACGGACCGGGTACCTGTAGATGACCCAGGCTTCTATGCCTTGAAATGGAGCGATGGTGACAACGAACACATGCTTACAGTCGCCGCCAATCTTGATCGGATGGAATCTGATCTTTCGAAGCTAGATCCGGAAGAACTGACAGCGGCGCTTACCTATGGCGCTATAGGCTCTGGAGATAGAAGCCTTGCCAATCAGGTCGCGCCAGAAAGTCGCGAAGCACGGCAGGCTTGGTGGTGGTATTTGCTAGTACTGGTATTCGTGCTCTTGGCGACGGACACGGCGCTATCGAATTCCCTTTCTCCCAGGTCCGCATCCCGCTCTACGTAGTATGGTAAATATCTTGGCACTGACGTTTTCAGTGGAGTTGAGAATTTGAACACATTCGAACGGCTGGACTTGAAAAGGCTGGAGAAGGTCGTCCGCCGTGTTCGCAATCGCTGGCGTATACGCGTAGCCTTGCGCGGATCAGCTGTGGTTGTGATTGCTGGCACCCTTGCTCTTCTAGCACTTACCTTGGGTCTTGACTACTTCCGCTATCGCCCTTGGGCTTTGTTTCTCTTCAGCGCCATAACGTACGTTGGCCTGCTCAGCCTGATTATTCGTTTCCTTGTAGTTCCTTTGTCTAGAAGGGTTACGGATGAGTGCGTCGCGCTTTACATTGGCGAGCATATGCCCAAGCTTTCGGCTGAAATGATTAGTGCGGTCGAGCTATCAAATTTCGACAAGGTTGCCAATTCGGAATCAACATCACGTGCGTTTGCCCGCGAAGTGGTGCAATCGGCCGTCTATAACCTTCATGAAATCGACTACGGAAGAGTCGTCGAACGTGGCAAACTTCGGCGATTTTCAACGGTACTGGCCGCAACGATGGCTTTCGTGATGATGATGATGATCATGAGCCCGGCCTTTCTACGCACCGGCACTCCCTTGCTGTTTATGCCGTGGGCACGCTCGGCATTCGCCAATCCCTACGCAATCGACGTGTTGCCCGGCGATGTTCAGATCGCGCGAGGAGCAGACCAACTGGTGTCAGCACAGCTCGTCGGCTTTGACTCCGAACGTGTGGAAATTGCTGTCAAACCAAGCGGCGGTGATTGGGAATATTGGCCGATGACTATTGATGAAAGCACTAGTGAATTCACATTCTTAGTATTCGACGTCGGCTCAGAGGCGGAATACTTCGTTGAATCGGCCGGGGTTCGGTCCAGCATATATAGCATCGATGTCGTGGACCTCCCCTACGTCGACACCATGGACCTGGAGTTTCACTTCCCTGAGTACAGTGGGCTGCAGCCGAGAACAATCGAG
>JAYYTT010000061.1:0-7511 GCA_036344375.1 Acidobacteriota bacterium
AAGCACACTCCGCGGCGTATGCACTGCTTGCGTATCAGACCGCTTTCTTGAAAGCGAACTATCCCGTCCACTTCATGGCGGCGCTCTTGAGTTCGGATCACGACAACACTGACAAGGTGGTGCGCTACATTTCAGAATGTCGAGAAATCGGAATCCCTGTGTTACCCCCAGATGTCAACGAAAGCAACGTCAGCTTCACCGCAACGGGTGAGGCCATTCGCTTTGGGCTAGCTGCCATCAAAGGGGTGGGTGAGGGAGCGGTCCTTGCTATTCTTGATGCGCGAGATCGACTCAGTGGTTTCACCAGTCTCTTTCAGTTTTGCGAAGAAGTCGATCTCGGCAAAGGGATCAACCGGCGAACGGTAGAGAGCCTGATCAAGTCTGGAGCTTTCGATTTGATGACCATCCAAGAGGACAACGATCCCGACCCGGGCAATATTCGTGCCTTCCTGATGGCGTCGCTCGACATTGCGCTTGAGAGTGGGCAGCGGCGACAACGAGATCGCCAGATGGGCCAAACTAACCTGTTTGTTGACCTCGAGACTGAGGCTGATGGAGCCGATCGTCGATCATCGAGCTTACCGGTATCGAGCGCCGTTCCTTGGACAGAACGTGAGATCCTGGCCGCCGAAAAAGAATCACTCGGTTTTTATATCACCGGGCACCCTCTCGAACGCCATCGCGACCAACTCCGGCAGTTTGCTAACGCGACCACAGCGAAACTATCGCAAATGAACAGCTCTCGAGAGATTTCCCTTGGAGCAATCATCACTAGCATCCGTGATCTTAAGACGCGCAAGGGTGAACGGATGGCTGTTGTGCAGGTTGAAGACCTGGATGGATATGCCGAAGTTGTTGTTTTTCCTGATGCTTATCGGGCTTGCTACAGCTTACTGAACGAAGACGAAGTTGTTCTTATCAGTGGTCGGCCGGAGACTGACGGAGACACAGCGCGTATGATCGCAGGAGATATCCAACCGTTGAGGGCTTTTTTTGAGCAGAAGTCCCACGAAAAGGCGAGCGAAGTACAAATTTCTGTGACGCTTAAAGGCCTCTCCGAAGGGGTTCCTGACCAGCTCCGAAATCTTCTCGAGCGCCATCGTGGCGAAGTCCCCGTTTCGATCTGCTTGCAACGGTCTAGTCCGCGGGGATTTCGAGCGCATGTCACCCCCAATCGCTTCTTATGGGTGACACCTAGTCCGGAGCTAGTTGCAGAGCTGGAAGAACTCCTTGGTAGCGACTCGGTGCATTTGCGTAGATGAACTCCTCTACTGACGAGGTTGCACATTACCAGTCTTCGTATCCGCAAGAACTGAACATCGCTCAGCGCCTGGCTGATGGCGCTTTGGCAAACGGTTGGGGCAAGCGGACCGCTTTTCACTACAGAGGGTCTCGAGTTTCCTTTGCAGAGGTTCGCGAAGATACGGCCCGCTTTGCCAGCGTCCTTTTTGAACTTGAGGTCGCTGCCGAGCAGCGTATTTTGATCGCCTTGCCCGACACTCCAGCCTTTCTTACATGTTTTCTAGGGACAATCTGGCACGGTTCGGTGGCCGTTCCCATTAATCCGTACCTTCCACTGGATCGTTACGAGTTTTTTCTTCGGGACAGTCGAGCCGTTGCAGCAATCGTTCCCCCATGGCTAGTCGGCACTGTCATTGATCTATCAGAGAGGTTGCCGGCACTCCAGCACATCGTGGTATTTTCCGATCCTGGGACGCCGGAGGGTGGCAGTGATGATGGGGGTTGGAGAACCCCTAACTTGATTGGGTCATCATCCCGATTGCATGACGCTGCCGATCTTCTAGAAGGTGCGATTGCTTCGCCACCCGCGCCCACCAGTTGCGATGAACCGGCGTTTTGGCTCTATACGTCAGGTAGCACCGGCTTGCCCAAGGGAGCTATCCACTTACACCACGATATTTGGGTGGCCGCCGATTGCTGGGGACAGCGCACGATGGGTATGGGGCCCGACGATGTCCATCTTTCCGCTTCGAAGCTTTACTTTGCATACGGACTTGGCAACAGCCTGCATTGTCCAATGTGGAGCGGCGGTAGTGTTGTCTTGATCGACGAAAGACCGACTCCATCGAACATGACAGAAGCGATTGCAGCAAACAAGGTGACTCATTTCTACGCTGTCCCTTCATTCTATAATGCCATGATGACTGACGATGGTTTCTCGGCCGCGATTGATGCTGGGTTGTATTCCAGCCTTGAGGTATGCGTATCCGCTGGCGAAGCACTCCCGGCACCACTGTGCGACCAGTGGATGAAGGCGACCGGTGTTCCGGTGCTCGATGGCATCGGTTCAACGGAGTTGCTGCACATATTCATTGCCAACCGTTCCAACGATATACGCCCGGGGTGCTCAGGAAGACCGATCCTGGGATACGATGCACGTGTCGTCAACGAAGATGGTAACGATGTATCGTCGGATGTTGTTGGCGATCTGTGGGTTTCTGGTGACTCTGCGTGCATCGGCTATTGGAACCGTCACGAGGCGACCAAGCAAGCCTTGCGAGGCAAGTGGTTTGTGACTGGTGACAAGTACCGTGTCGATAGCGAAGGTTATTACTGGTACGCAGGCCGGGCTGATGACATGTTCAAGGTTCATGGCCAGTGGGTAAGCCCATCGCAGGTGGAAAGCGTCCTGCTCGAGCACGAAGGCGTTCGTGAAGTGGCTGTGGTGGCGGCCACCAACGATAGAGGCCTATCCTGTGGTTTGGCATTTGTCGTTCCCGTGGGCTCGGCCAACAAAGCGTTGACAGCGGCTCTTTTAAAGCACGCTGCTGGTAGCTTGTCTCGTTATTTGGTGCCTGAAACGATCAAGTTTGTCGATGAGTTGCCAAGAACGCCTACGGGTAAGATTCAGCGCTACTTATTGCGGGACCAAATGGAGTAGCAGACACCAAGATTCATCATGGGCCCGATATATTATTTGTTGTCAGCGGGCGACGTGCCGCGACAAGTTGATGGGCCACAGAGTGGTCAAGGACAGTCCTACTGCGACCCATAAGACATCGACCAGGCGTCGTACGAGTCCGACGGCGATGCCGGCTGCTGGGTTTAGATCGAGAATGTTTGCTGATGCTGCCAGACCTGCTTCGAAGACTCCGAGCCGGGCCGGCACTAGGACGCCAAGGGTATTGCCAAGCTTGGCGCCGGTTTCGAACCAGAGGCCAAGTATGGTGTCGCCGCTGATGCCTAGCATCGGCAAGATTGACCAGGTAGCGGCAGTTAATGCTAGGTGTCCAGCAAAGTGGATAATGATCATCATGGCGAAGGGAAAGCCGTGCAGGCGGACCAAGCCGACTCGAATCAATCGCATCGAGTCACGGGCTGCCTCAAGCTTTAGGGTTGGTTCTTCTGCCATGTCCGGTAGCTCGACATGATGGCGGCGTTGGCTTGCCCAGATTCCCGCAAGTAGCCAGGCACCGGCACCAATTCCGAGAAAGACACCACCGATCGCAGCGAATAAAGATGGCAGGCCGAGGGCAGACTGACAGGCAAGTAGGGCGGCGCCAACGAACAGAACACCGGCGATTCCTGAAGCGGCAGCATCGACTGCTACTGTGGCGGCACTGGCCCGCGCAGAGATACTTTTACGCAGGAGCAACACCTTGCTGGTTTGCGACCCAATTGCACCGGTCAATGACAGATAACCAAGCGCTTCGGCGCCAAGGCGTGCGCGCCACAGATCAAGGTACTTAACAGGCAAGTCCATAGCGCGAACCGGGAAGCGCCAGGCGAAAGCTCGGAGGCAATGCTGCACACCGACAAGAAAAATGGGGATCACGAGGGCTACGCCAAGATTGTTAAGGTATTCGCCAATCGCTGTGGCGCCAGTGCGTCCCACAAGGTATGCGAGAACGGCCGCACCCCCCACGAAAAGAAACACGGGTTTCAAGAGCGTCGCTCTCATAGACTTGAGTATAAGGGTAGGATGCGTGTTATGGGAAACATCGATCGCTTCCTTAACATGCCCTTGCTCGACGATGTCGCCGCCGCCGAGTTCGATTCTGGCCGCGAGCGCGTTATTCAACGGCATCAATCTTGGCGCCAGAACTTCCCTGCTATCGGACTTTTGCTTGACAGCGACGAGGAACGTGCCCACGCGCTTGCTGGCAATTATGCTACCGAGGCTCGAGAGATCGTCGGCGTATGGCTGTCTGCACTTGGTAGCGATACATCTGCTGTCTCGACCCAAGAGGAGCGGGTGGAATGGGTGGAGGGTTTTTGGTGTGCTTGGCGACAACAGGTGTTCGAAACTGAGGCTTACCAGGAGCTCAAGAGTGGCGACGATGGCTCTACTGGCTCCCAGGAAAGATTCACACTGGTGTTTGAAGACCTGTCAATACGCTATTGCACCGAAGCAGTTGCCTATGTCCGGCAGGGGCGAAAGCGTTTGGGGGCACCCTCTCTCCTGGCGCAGCTCATAGCACCATTGCGTGCTATTGGCCGGGTCATCAACGGCTTCTTTTTTCCTGGCCTGCGACACTGAACGGGTCGGGTGACTCTATGCTCACGTTTCGATAGAGAAGATTCCCCTGAGGATCGAACTGGAGTCCAGTGGGAGGTGAAGGTAGCGAAATGTTGAAGGTGGTGCTTCCGGGTTCAATCCAAACTGTTGTCTCTAATGGCGGAGCGGCCTCAAGCGAAACCTGAATGCGCACTGGATGGCGAATTGCCGCGTCCCGCTGCTCGATCACGCCACGAAGCTCATAGCGCGGCAATCGTGCCTCCACACGCTTGTATTCATAGCGTATGTGAAAGCTAGGCACCTCTGAACTACGCAACCAAGCGTTGAAAAACCATGACAGGTTGTCAGCGTAAATTTCCTCAGCTTGTTGCACGAAGACTGTTGTTGTGACGTCTTCCTCTAGATTGTGCAGGGCGCGAATCAGTGCGGTGAAATTGTCCCGACCGATAACTTCACGGAGCATATGCAGCACGACGGCGGCCTTATGGTAATTGAGTCCATAAATGGCTTCCTGTGATGACATGCCAAAGCCAATTTCAAGAGGTTCTGGATCGACGATACTCAGGGCCACCCGTTTCGAGCGTTCGAGCTCCTGCCGCATCATTCGGTTACCGTAGGCGTGTTCGAGGAACATCAGCGAGCTGTAGGTCGGCAAACCCTCGCGCAGCCAGCCGTCTCGGACGCGCGGGATTTCGATGTACGCGTTCCACCATTGGTGCGCGATCTCATGGGCAAGAAGGCGATAAGGGAAGGTGGTGTTTCGGTTTACGGCGTCAGTGTCAAGCAGTGTCATGCCTGGCAGTGTAAGACCACTGATTGCCTCGGGCAGGTTAACTGCGACAAGGTTCCAGCTGCGCCGGTTGAGTCTACCGATTTGTTCACTGAAGAATGTTGCCACACTAATAACATACTCGACGTACGATTTGGTTAGGGTTTTGTTTTGAGGTTCAAAGAAGACGCGCACCAAACCAATGGAGTCGAGTTTGCTATCGTCTACGAAGCGGCCGATCACCAAAGGAATCGTCTGGTTAGGCACTGAGTCTCGCCACGAATAGGTGGTTAGGTCTTTGTTTTTCTTGGCGGTGTTCATTCCCGAAGAGACAAGCACCCATGGGTCTGGGAGTGTTGCGGTAAGACTCATCGGCATCGGTACAGATTGTAGAAACTCCTCGGGATTCGGGGTCGTCTGGAAGTGCGGATACCAAGTAGTGGTGAGCCTTAACTGGCCACTTTCCTCCAGTGAAGCGTTGAACGTAAACCGATAGCGAAAGCGCCAGGTTGTGACATCTCCCGGGTCAAGGGATGGCGTCGAAATCCAAAGGTGGTTTTGCCGGTGTAGGTAGCTGAGAGGGATGCCGTTAGCGTCTTCGATAACGTCGACGTTCATATCAGGTCGGAGGAATACCCTTACAGCCTCGGTGGTCCGGTTGGCAATGAAAGTGAGATCAGCTTCGATCAAGACGGTTCGCCGATTGGGGCGTACCTCGACGCGTAAGTCGATGCGCTGCGGTGTGATAGCGGCCTCCCGGGCATGCCTAGAGGCCATGTTCTGCTTAACGACCGAAACATCATCGTTTAGGGTATTGACAGCCCATGTTGATGATGTCGTGATAATTAATGCCACCGTTGCTAAAATCAGTGTTTGCTCTATCAAGCGCATGGTTGCCATCATCGTGCCGGGAGTAAGGCGAAGCTGCAAGGCTACATGCTACTCTTCCGAGTCTCGTAACAGAGACTTTAATAGCTCGCTGCGGGGCCTGCCGTCGCGCAGCTTCGACCCGTTCCGAGCCCGATGGACCGTAAAGCGGAAGACTTCGAGAAACCAATCGTAGAGATCCAAGAGGAGATCCACGAACTTGGCCGGTTCCCGGCGTCACCAGAGCGTGACGCGCAACTTGCCGAGCTTGAGAGACGCCTCGACGAGACGCGGCGTGAGATTTATGCCAATCTTTCACGTTGGCAAGTAACGCTCGTAGCACGTCATCCAAAACGACCATACACTCTCGATTACATAGAGCGCTTGTTCAACGGTTTTCTCGAATTGCATGGTGACCGCCAGTTTGGTGACGACCCCGCTATCGTTTCAGGTTTCGCGGAATTCAATGGCCGCCCGATTTGTGTAATTGGTCAACAGAAGGGCCGGACTACGAAGTCGAAAGTGCACCGCAACTTCGGAATGCCTCATCCGGAGGGATATCGAAAAGCGCGGCGGGTCATGAAGATGGCGGAGAAGTTTGCGCGCCCGATCGTTACATTCCTCGATACGCCTGGTGCTTATCCGGGTGCCGACTCGGAGGCTCGTGGTGTCGCCGAAGCAATCGCCACTAACCTGCGAGAGATGGCGTTGTTAAAGGTCCCAATCATCGTCACTGTTATCGGCGAAGGCGGTAGCGGTGGTGCGTTGGGGATCGGTGTCGGCGACCGTGTCAACATCTTGCGATATTCGACTTACTCGGTGATCTCGCCAGAGTCATGTTCATCGATTCTGTGGCGTGATCAAGACCATTCTGAGGAGGCGGCTGAGGCGCTAAAGTTGACCTCGCCAGATCTCCTAGAGTTGGGCCTTGTCGATGAGATCATCCCTGAACCTGAGGGTGGTGCTCACAATGACCCTGAGGCTATGGCCTCAACCCTCGGAGCGACACTTGAGCGCCAGCTCGATGAACTCCTTGGCTATGATGTCGAGTCACTCATCGAGACGCGCTACAGGAAGTTCCGGGGTCTCGGCGCTCTGGCTGGTTTAGGGGAGTAGAGACCGCTGGAGTCTCCTACGGTTTGGCGTCTGCGAAACTCTGATCCTGTCGCTGTGGAAGCACTCCAGGATGGGCTTGGGCTTATCCCGATAACAGCGCAGATTCTAGTCCGCCGCGGTATCGATACTGTCTGCGCTGCACAATCCTTCTTGGACCCGAGTCTCGACGAGCTTCACTCACCGTTTGCTTTTGTCCAAATGGAGCCCGCTGTAGAGCGGCTGCTTGTTGCCATCGAACGTGGTGAACGGATCGTTGTGCACGGTGACTATGACGTTGAT
>JAYYTT010000062.1:0-2609 GCA_036344375.1 Acidobacteriota bacterium
TGCTAGCGGTGTTGGCAAATTGCTCGAATTCTGGCTGTACATAGTCGGTGAGGTTGGGAATCCTTGCAATTAACTCTTCGGCGGTCAGACGGCCCCCAGAAGCATTGGAGATAGTTCCCCCAGTCGCCACCAATCGAACCCTAGGGGGTGCCGACAACGACTGAGCCCAAAGAAAATTGGATGAGGTAACAGTCAGAACTAGTAAAAACAAAAGACCAACCTGCCGCGATCGATGCATAAATGACTCCTTATTTGCCAACAACTTCGATGCAAAGAGGCCTCAACACTGAAACCATAACTGTCTTCCTCGGTTGTGACCGAGAGATCAAAGTTACTTCAGATGGTGTATTACCTCATTGGAACGCATCTAGAATAATAACCTTATGACTAGAAAACCCCTGAACCAAGATTCGATCCCGTTCCGGTGCGCTGTCGCTATCGTTTGCGTCATGCTCGTCAATAGTTGCACCAATGAGGACGATCTGCCCGGACAGAGTGCAGTGATAGTCGAGATTGACCTGCCGGGCCCAGTAACGTTTTCTCGGGAGGTTGCCCCGATTATCTGGGACAACTGTGCTATCTGTCATCGGCCCGGCAGTTTAGCGCCGTTTAGTTTGCTGACCTACGAGGAGGCCAGCAACCATGCGCAAGACATCGCTCTAGCTGTAGAGGATCGACACATGCCGCCTTGGCTGCCGGAGGTAGGTTACGGGTCTTTTCTTGGAGATCGGAGGCTGTCGGACAAGGAGTTGGAAACGATCCTTCGGTGGGTTAACGAAGGCGCCATCGAAGGTGACCCAGATAACCTAAGAGAATTGCCGAGTTTTAACGATGGATGGCAGCTTGGTGAGCCGGACTTAGTTGTGGAAATGCCAGAGAAGTTCACTTTGGCACCTGGTGATGGTGACGTATTTCGTAACTTCGTGATTCCTACTCCTGATGGACCACGGCACTATGTTCACACGGTTGAGTTGCAGCCGGGAAACTCGAAAGTCGTCCACCATGCTGTGCTGATGATTGATGAATCCCGCTCTTCCAGGGAGCTTGACCAGCAGGATCCTGAGGTCGGTTATTACAGCAGTATGGATAGCTCCGGGGGAGCGCACAGCCCGGCTGGTCAGTTTCTCGGGTGGACTCCTGGACTGGTACCTCAGCGGGGTGAGGAGAATCTTGCTTGGAGTCTACGCGGTGGTACGGATTTTGTACTTCAGCTCCACATGTTGCCCGGTAGTGAATTAGAGGACGTTCGAGCCTCAATCGGGCTCTACTTTGCCGACCGGCCACCAAAGGAACAAGCCTACGCATTGCGGCTAGGTTCCATCGACATCGATGTTGCTGCTGGGGACCCTGCCTACATCGTTGAAGATAGCTATGTGCTACCTGTTGACGTTCGTGTGTTGAGTGTCTATCCGCACGCTCACTATCTGGCGCGTGAGATGCAGGGGTATGCAACGCTTCCGGATGGTAGCCGAGAGTGGCTAATTCGGATTATGGAATGGGATTTCATGAAACAAGACAGGTACACGTACAAGGAGCCCTTGTTTTTGCCAGCGGGGACCAGGCTGACGATGCGATTCACGTATGACAACACGGCTGAGAATCCTCGCAACCCAAACAGACCGCCTCAGCGTGTTATTTATGGTCCGAACTCATCCGATGAAATGGGCGACCTCTGGATCCAGGTGCTGCCTGTTGCCCCGGAAAAATTTACGGTGCTTGAAACAGACTTCATGGGTCAAGAGCGGGGGAAGGAAATCGTGATGGCGCGCCGGACACTGGCGGATGGCATCGACAATGCCCGGAACCATTACAATTTGGGGGTTCTGCTGCAAGCTGATGGTGCTCCCGAGGAGGCTGAAAGTCATTATCGGGCGGCACTACAACGCGATCCGGACCTAGCCGATGCTCACCATAACCTCGCGGTCTTGCTTGTTAGCCAGGGCAAGAATCGTGAAGGGGTCGATCATTATGGACAGGCTCTGCGTATCGAGCCCGACTCGGCCGACGTGTATCTCAACCTCGCCCGCATTTATCTGTCTCAAGACGCTGTGGCGGACGCGATTACGTTGTTGCTTCGCGGGATCGAGATCGATCCTTATATGTGGGAGCTACATGCTGATCTTGCGGCTGCGAATGTACGCCAAGGAAGCCTTGATACTGCCATCAGCAGCTATCGTGCGGCGTTGTCGATCGAACCAGATGTGGCTTTCTTGCATATTGGGATTGGCGAGGTATTTGGAGCACGAGGCCAGTTCGTAGATGCGGAGGAGGAATTTCGTATGGCTCTAACGATCGCACCGCAGGATCCTCGGGCACACAACGATCTCGGTATGGCACTTGAGCAACAGGGAAGGGTCAAAGAAGCGATCGAGGCTTATCGGCGAGCACTAGCGATTGATTCAATGTTCCCAGGAGCTCAGGCCAACCTCGATCGGGCGTTGCGCATTCGCTCATCGCGCTGACAGCCGACGGTCCCGCACCGAGGTTCCCAATGGGGCAGATGATTAGCCGCCTACCGATGCCCTGGTTAGTTGTGCGAGTGCGGCCAACGTTGTCTGTGCAGCGTTAAGCCCGAGTCGGAAGTCTTTATCGGTGAAGCTGGTCCACAC
>JAYYTT010000063.1:0-7254 GCA_036344375.1 Acidobacteriota bacterium
TTCCTGAAAATGATCTCGGCTGGCTACATATCGGCATTTGCCCTTACTGAGCCAACCGCTGGGTCCGATTCGGGTGGTGTCAAGACCACCGCTCGGCTGAATCGCCGATGCGTGTACGAGGACGATCGTGGAGTCCTTCATTTTTTTCTTGACCAGGACGACAAAAGCGAACGCCGCAATTTGCTCGACGCCGATCGCGTCGAGTTCGACTTCGATGGTTTCCGCATGTTGTATCGGTGGTCTGACGACGCGGAGCCAAGCGAGATCCGACACGACGCGTACGACTACGAGAAGGATCTTTCCGGTTGCTGGCGGACCTACGAGCACGATGGCCTTGAAGTTGCTTTTACCGATATTGCTCAGATTCGAACTGATACTGATGGGCAGCGCTGGTATGAATTCTGGGAACTTAACGGTTCGAAGATGTGGATCACAAATGCGCGTTTCGCGCATTGCTTCGCGCTATATGCGAACACCGAGCCTGAAGGGGTAACTGGATTCATGGTCGACCGCCATGCTGAGGGCTTGGTGGTTGGGTCCGATGAAGAGAAGCTGGGCCAGCGGGGTTCGCCGACAAACGAACTGGCGTTAACTGCTGTTCGTGTGCCTCGCGAGTGCATTATCGGCCTCCGCGGTCGCGGACAGGTCAACGCTCTAGAAACTCTCAACACCGGACGCACAGGGTTGGCTGTCACGACACGGGCAACCATCCAGGAAATGATGGAAGACGCTGTCGACTACCTAGGTGGCGGCACAGAAGCCGACAAAGTGCTTGGTGGGATCTACCCGGCCCAGCTAACCCCACCGAAAGCACTGCAGTTTTACTGGGTGGGGCGTCTCATGGAAGAACTCGTCACCACAGCGGCGGTGGCCAACGAACTCATTGGATTGTCTGACCATCCACTTACGAAAGACATACGGATGGAGTCGGCGATTGGCAAGTATTTTTGCAGCGAGGCGGAGCATGAGGGCATCGATTGGATGGAGCGTTTGCGTGGGCTTGATGGTTTAACGTACCGGCACCGGATCGAGAAGACGCGTCGTGACGCGCGTGTCCTAAATATCTACGAAGGTACCAACGAGGTTCAGCGTTATCTGTTGTTGCGAGCCCTGGTACAGCAAGTTCTGCCAGCCTGGCGGGCTGCTGGTGAAGACCCGTTGAGTTCTAAAAACTTGGGGGATGCCTATCCTGAGCTAAAGGGACAACTCAAGAGAGCCAAGTGCGGTTTGATGTTGCGGCTCGACGAGGCGGTTAATGCGTTTGGCGACTTGATTTGGGCGAATGTGAACTTGCAACCGTGCTTCTTTCGGCTGGCCGAGATTGCTGGGCTGATCAAGGTTATGGACGCGGTTTTGTATCGACTCGAGTGGTTGGCATCGCACGATGTGCCGGAAGAATATGGGGCCCGTCTCGAGAAAGCGTCTGTCCTTGCATTCGAGCGTTGCGCAATTCGGATTGAGGCACTCGACCGTCGCTTCACTGCCTCGTACGCATATCTTCAAGACGGTCGTTTTCCCCCTGATATACAGCTTGGCTTCCTCTCGTTGGACCCTGCCGGCGCCGTCGCTGAGAGCTGGGGCGCACTTCCCGACTCACTGCGGCCGGCACTGCCCCAGGAAGCATTGCCGCGGGATGTACGGATTGTTGTTCTTGCCAAACCCGTACCGGTGATTGCGCCACGACCACGGTTTGGCTCCAACAGTTTCGAGGAGTCGCTATACACGATCGACGCCGTCGATCGACGTTCTCTGGAGATAGCACTGAAGCTGAAAAGTCGTGATCCGGACAAGGTGAGGGTTGAGGTAATTTCGCTCGCAGGAGAAAGCGTCGGTTCAGAAGCTCTGCAGCGGGCACTTGCGCTCGGGGCTGACGAAGTTACCCTCCTGCAGCCACCGGGGGATGTGGTACTACACGACCCGACAGCTGTTGCCCATCTCGTTGCCCGGGTGCTGACCGAAAACCCGGTTGACATTGTCTTCGCTGGAGCTTGCGCGTCGGACACTGGGCAGGGAATTGTTGCGCCGATGCTCGCTGGCATGCTTGGGCGTGATCATGTCGATAGTGCGCTCACTGCAGATTGGAGCGAGGGCCCTAATCTGAGTCTTCGGTTAACGGCCAGGGGTTGGCAAGGGAATGAGCTTGATGTGGCGCTGCCGTGTGTAGTTTCGGTGGAGCCGATACCTGAACATGTCGAGCTCGAGCATCGTCTTGGAGAGTCCATTGCCGCTTCGTTGGCTAGCGTCTCGTGTGTCGAAGTCGATGATATTGAATCGATGCGCATCTCGCACCGTCCTCGCCCGGCTATGGAGCAGAGAGAGGCTGGTTGCATCGTGACAACACCGGAGGACGCAGCCAATTTGCTGCTTGACATCGCAGATCTGGGAGGCACCGTAAGTGCGGCGGAAGTCACTCCCTATCACGGAACACCGCTCAGTTTGACTCATCAGCCTGACGATGCCGCGGCCTCTTGTCTGTTTGTCTGTGACGCTGTCACCGGTGATGAAATTTCACCCGCGAGCTTAGGGGCGCTTGGAGCTGCGGTTCAGTTCACGACAGGCACTGCCATGTCTCTCGACGTGGTGCTGCCATTGCCGGATCGCGAATATGTAGCTGGGACAGTGGGCCAGGTAATCAGTGAGGCGAACCCACGTCGTGTCTATGTAGTCGAACACCCAGGCCTTGCCGATTTCGGGTGGCGTGGCCATCTGGAATGGTTCCAGAAATTTTGGAGCATGTCCGGTTCTAAACCCCGGTGGCTGGTCGGGCCTGAGGCGATGAACACGCTATTCGCACGCTTTGCAGGAGCAGGCTCCACTGGAATGGATCGTTGTTGGCCTTGGTTTCACATACAGACCGTATGCAACGGTTCCGGGCCGCTCATGCTCGGCAGTGATATTTATGATGGGGCAGGGCAAGCGACGGCCGTTCCAGCCTCTGAAGGTGGTTTGCGGATCGCGACGTTTGCACCGACGGTTGAAATTGAAATCCCAAACAAAAAGATGGAGAACGGTAACGAAACCATCGTGTTCCGCTATGAACCTAGTGTTGATTATGACCCCACAGATGACCGCATAACTTCGCTTGTTAATCGACTAGATGGTGGCGAACTTACTTTGAACGAAGCTGAGTTCATCATCGACTTCGGCTATGGTGCTGGCGGCCACGAGGGTATGGAGTTGCTAGCCGAGCCTCTTTTGGCTTTGTTTAGAGATGAACTTGGGTTGGTAGAGTCAATGATTGGTGGTACGCGCAAGGTAACCCAGGATCTCGAAGTGCTGCCAATGGATAAGCAGATCGGCCAGACTGGAGTGCGGGTGTGTCCAAAGGTGCTTGTGGCGATGGCTGTATCCGGCGCCCCTCAGCATGTTGATTGGATAGACGACAAGACTGTGATCCTATCGTTCAACATTGATCCAAACGCGCCGTTGATGAAGCTCAATGAGCAGGACGCTGGGCCAGTAGTCCATCCGATCGTTGGGGACGTCAACGAAACTGTTCCAAGGTTTATGGCGGCGCTGCGTGAGAAGATCGGCGCTGGTGAGTAGGAGGGAACTCCGGGGGCTATGGTGAAGACTCGCGTTCGTTAGCGGACGGTGTCATCGCTCCTTAGCAACTACCCAAAGGGAGCCGTGACGGCCGGTATCGAAATCGACGTTCTTGGTGCCGAGTTCACTGACCGTTAGGTGATACGGGGTTTCGTGACCATAGGCGAGCAAGAGCCTTCCGCAGTCGTCGCAGGTGGCGATATCGTGGTGTTTCTTGAGACTCTTTACTGCCTCTGTCGAGCAACATTTTCTCAAGGGCATCACGCTATTCTAGCCTGTGCTCGTTTTTGCCTGCCGACGGAGTTGCCCTGGACGTGAAGCGTTCCGATTGGCAAGCTGATTGTAGTTATGCCTTTTATGAAAACAAAGAGGCAGAGTCTCGCTGAATTAACACTAGATAGAAACGTTTGCCGTGAGACGGACTCTAAAAAACAACGCAATAATCGTATTTGTGTTGCTTGGCGTGGCCATGGTGGGAATGGTGTCGACCAACGCTGCCGTGCGTACACCGGATGGCCACGCAGCCGTCGCCACTTTTCTTGGCTATGAGATTGGCGAAGAGAGACGCTACATAATTGCGCCCGACGATGCTATGCGCGAAGGCGAATCGGCCAACTGGAGCGTGCGTCTCAATCGGATTGAAACGGCTAAAGGCAGATCAATAGGCGTTTTTGGACTTACCCATGTAGAAAGTCGATGGGGGCTCAACCCCTTTAGGGTTTTGGTGCAATGGAACTATGTCGGTGAAGCTCGGATCAACGAGTTTGGTTTTCCTGAGGCCGTGCGATTTTCAATGTACGAGGAGCACGTCGGTGAAAATCCATGGCGTGGCGTGCTTATGTCGGCTGAGTACAAGCTCGAAGGGGATGAATACATAAAAACTATTCGCGTCCCTGACCAGGTCTGGGAGTTTAGGTTTGGCATCGCTACTCACGATGATCTTGACCTTAATGTTCCGGCAGGGATGTTCCTTTTTCGGCCACAGTCAACGGGAATCGATTTCTTCATGAATCCCGCCTTGCTGGGGTTTTCGGTTCCGGAAGTATTGCCTGACACCTGGAAGCACCGGGTGCTTTTCTTCCGGCCGACATATCCAGTCCGTTACCCTGGGGCCAGATACGTGACCAGTGAACGAAACAGAATTGCCGCGATCCGTCGCTACTATATTAAGCGTACGCTTGAGGCTAAAGAATCATCCGAACTGAAGCTGGGTGGTCGGACGCTCAACGTTCGCAAGATAGACGTTACGGGTCCGGTACGTGACGTTTTCATCGACGAATTTGGTCGAGTGGTGCGCATCGACCTCGACCGCGATCCGATTACTCGTAAGGATCGATATATCCGTCTACTCTTCCCTTCAGAGTATTGATTCCCTTGCAAGGTGCTCGTGACGTCAAGGGGCCAAATGTTCACAGATAATCAAGAGCGCATGTATCTAGCTCGTGTCTTCCTTGGGGCGTTGCTGATTCTTAGCACGGGTTCGATGGTCGACCACGTTTTGGATAGTGGCCAGTCTTCTGTTGTCTTGGCCGCTGGGGCCGAACTTCGCAACGCCTTCGGTTACAAGATTGGCGAAGAACGACGATACGTACTTGAGCCTGCGGACTCATTGCCGGCTGGGGATAGCGCTTGGTGGTCAATCGTGCTCCAAGACATCCAAGGTACGGGTGACGACACTCGCATCATCTTTGATATTGAGCATGAGCGGACTGAAGTTATTCACGACATTTTTGGTGGCATTAATGGGCGCATGCAGATGGTTAAAGTCGGAGGGCGGCTGACGGTAAACCGCTTTGGTTTCCCAGAACGCCTTACTATTAGCGAGAAGCATGACTTATATGGAGAGGTGCGGTCTGGAAGCGACACCCGGACTACATTGTTTTTCTTCGATGGCGAACGGTTCGTCAAACAGGTGCGCATCAACGGGGTCGAGTGGGAGTTTCATATTGCGATTGCCAATCACGACGACCTAGATCTTGGCGGCCCAACCGGTTTATATGCTTACGTGCCCACCGCACTGCATTGTTTGGGGGCTCGCGGTGAACCCGGTAGGCCTGCTCGCTGCCGAAATGGTGATCCGGCGTTCGCGAACCCAGGGCTTTTGAGTCTTGCTCTTCCAGTGATGTGGGAGGAGCAAGTCAATGAGAAGAAATTCCTATTCTTCATGCCTTCGGGCTTTGGGACAGTTCCGGGGGGGTTGATGGACATGAATCGTGTGAAGGCGTTAGAGCGCGACCAAATTGGGAACTACACGCGCTACTACAGGAAAACAGAATTGAAAATCAAAGAACATGTCCAAGACGTTGAGATCGGGCCGCGTTTTGTCGATGCTTGGTTATTAGACGGCAGTGGCTCTATGCGAGACTTCTACATCCAGCCCGACGGTAAGGTTTTAAAAGTCTTTATCGACCCGCACCCTCGGACTCATGGGGAGCGTTGGATTCGCCTTTTGTTTCCTTCGGAGTATTGACGTTGCTTGGTGAATACTCCTTCAAACTGCCGATTAAGGCACGGTTCCGCGACAGTGACATGCTCGGGCACATTAACAACGCTGTCTATTTAACCTACTTTGAATCAGGGAGAGTTGAATATTGGATGGCCCTCACGGGAAATTCTTCACTAGAAAACCTCCCCTTCATTTTGGCGCGAACTGAGATCGATTTTCTTGCAGAAGCCCGGGCGGGGGAGGACTTCACGCTGGGCGTGCGTGCTGTTCGTTTCGGCAACAAATCATTCGACCTAGAATACTTGCTGGTTCGTGACGTTGATGGAAAGCCGGTTGCGCAAGGTCGGTCGGTGCAGGTGATGTTCGACTACGAGTCCAGACGGACTCAGCTACTTAATGCTAAAACCCGGCAAATGATTGATGAATTCGAAAGTGGCAGCGGGCAGCTTTGAAGATCGAAGAGAGGCTTTTGCCCTGCCCATTAGGTTTAGGGAAGCACTTGGTAAGGCCTAAGACGTGCGGATCGGCCGTTGGTTTCGGGGGCCCTTCACCTGGTCATTGAGTGTCCAGTCGTAGTCGATGAATTGAACTCGCATGGTGTCTCGATGTTCGCGGATCCACGCTGCTTTATCCGCAGGTGCATGTACGAGAATGTAGTCAATGATGTTCCCTTCTTTGACCTCAAAGTCGCCACCGTACCAATCGAAGTAACTTGACACCCAGAGAATGACGTTGTCATCGTCGATGTACATAGCCCTTGGGCTAGCCATGAATTCGAACGATAGCTCGGTCAACATTAGGTCGACATCGGTGGCAACATAGGGACGCCGCAACAACCTAGGGCATCCGAAAGCGGCACAAACGAGAGCCCAGTGGATGCGGGGGTCGTTGTAAGTGGGTCGGAGGATGTCGTGCTCGATGTTGTCGAGGGTGAGTTCCCGGTTGGCGACTCGATATTCTTGCTTGAAGAAACCACCAACGAGGCCGAATAGGATGCCGACTTCACGAACATTCTCTATGGGGTACCGCTGAACAACTTGATAGACAGTAATAGCGTTGTAGGCGTTGATCCAGAAGGTGAGCTGTCCGGTTTCACTGAACCCTGAGGGATCTGTACTACCGATAGTCTCAATAAAGGTCTTGAGATCGTCATAACCTTCGGCGCGTAGACCTGTGTAATCGACCAGTCCTTCTTCATCAACGTAACCGGAGAGCACACGGGCCCAAGGGTCATAAAGAGGTTGATCGGCATCGACTTCAGC
>JAYYTT010000064.1:0-7939 GCA_036344375.1 Acidobacteriota bacterium
CTTAAGTCTTATCGCTAAGAGCGTCCGCGAGCCACTGCACCGGGTGACGGCCAGCGCGACCGGTCCCATGAAGGACCTGCTGTCGACATGAGATCCCCGACAAGACAACGCCGTCGTCAGGATGCTCGCGCATGGCAGGAAACAGAACACGCTCGCCGATTGCCATCGAAACATCGTAGTGCTCCGCTTTGTAACCGAACGATCCCGCCATACCGCAGCAACCGGAATCAATCGGTTGGAGCTCGTAACCGGGCACCCAGCCAAGCATATCGAGTGTAGGGACCATGCCAACAGCCGCCTTCTGGTGGCAATGGCCGTGAACCATAAGGCGGCGGGGCGTTTCCTGTAACTCCAGACCCAACGGATGCTGTTCTACACCACCTTTATTACCATTAACTCGGCCGTCTTCTTCAGCAGCCTGCAGGAGGAATTCCTCGACTAGGAAAGATTTCTCTGCAACTCGCTTCGCATTCTCATTGCCCGGTAATAGATCGAGGTAATCTTCACGCAGCATCATGAGGCAAGAGGGCTCGCAACCAATTATGGGGACTCCCCGCTCCGCGAAGCCCGCCAGTTGTTCGACGTTGATCTGGGCATGCTGCCGAGCCTTTGACGCGAGGCCATTTGAAAGCATCGGGCGCCCACAGCAAACTTTCGGCGCCAAAACGATCTTGTAGCCAGACGCCTCTAACACCTTGACCGCCGCCTGGCCTACGTCGGGGTAATTATGGTTCATGAAGGTGTCATGAAATAGCACAACTTCTCCTCGAACAGCATCCCCATTGATCGGCGATCGAGAGCGGAACCAAGATTCGAATGTTTGGCGCACGAACGGAGGTACCTGCCTGCGGCTCGAGATCCCGAGTGTTTGCTGGTTCAACCAACGCGCCGGGGCTGAGTTCGCCACCCAGTTGGAAACTGGCGCAAAACGCGAACCTAAACGGCTGGTTCTTGCTACGTTGCCAAAGAACTTCGCACGTCGCGGCGTCCCATGGGCATCGTAGTATTGCGCAAGGAACTCGTATTTAAGCTTTGCCATGTCGACGTTGCTCGGGCACTCAGTTTTGCAGCCCTTGCACTCCAGACAAAGGTCTAGAACACCGTACAGGTCGTGGCTGGTGAATTTTGCTGCTGGCAGATCACCGGAAATCACCGCGCGCAATGCATTGGCCCGCCCTCGTGTGCAATCCTTTTCCTGACGTGTCGCCTGATAAGAGGGGCACATCGTGCCCGCACCAAGTTTCCGACAAAAACCGTTGCCGTTGCACATTTCAATGTGCGCTGCCATTCCCCCTTCACGTGACCAGTCCAAGTAGCGCTCGGCAACGACTGTCTGATAATCAGCGCCGTAACGAAGGTTTGTATCGATCAGGTAGTCACTAGTGTCGGGAGGGTCTGCTGCCCCCTCGGCTCGCTCGGCTAGCTGTGTGGACGCCTCCTTTGCGCTCCAAGGGGCACAGATGTTGCCCGGGTTGAGTCGACAATCCGGATCGAAAGCCGTCTTGATATTGCGGAAGGCACCGTAGATCTCTTCGCCGTAGAAACCCGGCAGATACTCGGTGCGGGTACGGCCGTCGCCATGCTCACCTGAGAGCGAGCCATCGAATTCAACCACCAGGTCACGGATATCTTCAGCGATCGATCGAAGCTTTTGGATATCGCCGGAGTCCTTGCAGTTAATTAGCGGTCGAAAGTGAAGGCAACCAACCGAGGCATGGCCATAGAAACCAGCCCAAGTATCGTGATCAGCGACCACCTGCTGCAACCTTTGGACATATTCCGGTAGTCGATCAACATCAACAGCAGTGTCCTCAACAAAGGCTATTGGCTTGGCGTCACCCTGCACAGACATCAAGAGCGTCAGCCCTGACTTGCGAACCTCCCAAACGTCGCTTTGCTCCTCCGACGTCGTAGCGCAATGGAAGCCGTATCCGAGTCCCTCACGCTCCAGTTGCTGGCGCATTAACTTAACCTTGTCGAGTACCTCCCCACTATCTTGGCCGCTGTATTCAGTAATAAGTACAGCGGCCGGCTCACCTTGTACGAAACCACACAGCCGAGACAGTTCCGGATGATTACGCGCCTGGCGAATAACTAGATCATCCACCAATTCAACTGCGCTCGGACCAGTAGGCACAATCTGTCGAGCAGCTTCCATACAGACAACCAGGTCATCAAATTGCGATACCAGGAGAGCACGCGCTGCCGGTCGATGCACGAGACCCACCTTGGCTTCAAGGATGGTCGCCAGCGTCCCCTCCGAGCCGACAATTAGATGAGCCATATTCAACGGTTTGCCACGCAGGAAGTAATCGAGGCTGTAGCCACATACGTGGCGCATAACCTTCGGGTAACGAGCCCGGATGGCATCGCCGGAACGCTCAAGAACCGCTGCTAGTGTTCGATAGATACGCCCCTCGATGCCATCAAGCTTCTGCTTCGCCTGCAACCCAGCAGCGTCGATCTCCCCAAACACTGTCTCGGTCCCATCGGCAAGTAGACAGCGAACCTCGTGAACATGGTCAATGGTCTTGCCGTAGACAATCGAGTGGGAACCTGCCGAGTTATTCCCCATCATGCCGCCAAGAGTGGCACGCGCCGAGGTCGCTGTGTCAGGCCCAAAATCTAGCCCCCACTGGGCTACGTGGCCGCGTAGGCTTTCTTGGACAACACCCGGCTGGACCCGAGCCCAGAGTTCTTCGGGGTTGACCTCAAGAATCTTGTTGATGCCTGCCGACAAGTCGAGAACCACCGCTTCGTTGACCGTCTGTCCCTCCAGGCTGGTGCCACCGCCCCGCGGAAGGAAAGGCAACCCATATCGCGCCGCGAATTCAACCGTTGCGCGAACATCATCGTCGTCGGCCGGTACAACCACTCCGAGTGGCGTCGACTGATAAATACTGGCGTCGGTGCTGTACAACGACCGGGTCATCTCATCGGTGGCTACGAGGCCGCGCACCTGACGACCAAGCTCATTCGAAAAATCATCGGTCCAAGGCATTCAATGAGTATAGCGTTCGCAGGAGCAAGGTGAGACTTTGCGCGACCGGGTGATATGTTCTAGTCACGATGATGCTTACTATTGCCGCGCTCGCCCCCTTACTGGCGGTGTTCGCCCTTCTGGTCCTCTGTCGGTGGCCAGCCACACGGGCGATGCCGTTGGCTTACGTTGTCGTCGTCGCGGCTGGGTACGCGGCGTGGGATATGGACCTGATCGTTGTCATGGCGGCATCCTTGAGAGGTGGGATGATCGCATTGACACTGTTGTGGATCATTCTCCCTGCATTAGCACTGCTATACACACTGAGGGAAACGGGTGGCATGGCGGTCATCCGGGCTGGCTTCTACGACATCTCGCCCGATGCTCGAGTGCAAGCCTTGATCGTCGCCTGGTTATTCGGTTCGTTCATGGAGGGCGCAGCAGGATTTGGCACTCCCGCCGCCATCGCGGGCCCATTGCTCGTCGCGCTGGGGTTTCCGCCGCTAGCAGCCTGCGCCTCGGCCCTAATTATCCAGAGCACACCTGTAACATTCGGCGCAGTTGGGACGCCGATAATCATCGGTATGGGAGAAGCACTCAACGTGCCTTCGGTGTTGGAGGTCGTAAATGCATCATCGGTAACCTACGATGCGTTCATCGTTGGTATCGGGGCGCGAGCCGCTACCGTCCATGCGATCTGTGGGTTACTGGTGCCCTTTATGCTGTTGGCCGTTCTCGGCCGTATGTTCGGGCGTGACCGCTCTGCCCGCACGGCGCTATCGATCTGGCCCTTCGCACTCTTTGCCGCGGTCGCCTTCGTTGTGCCGTACCTCGCGGTCGCCTGGCTGCTTGGACCAGAATTCCCGAGCCTTCTTGGCAGCCTTGTGGCGCTAGCGATCGTCGTACCAGCAGCTCGGCGGGGCTTCTTGCTCAGCGGAGAACCAGTGTGGACTTTTGCTCCAGTCGAGAACTGGGAACCGACGTGGACCAGTGCGGAAACAACCACCTCTAGAGAAACAAATGAGTCAAGGTCAAGCAGTGGGGAGCTTCCCGGCCCCGTCCATGGTGAGATCGGGCTCCTGCGAGCCTGGTCACCCTATATCGTGTTAGCCAGCATCCTTGTCATAACTAGGCTTTACGTCCTGCCGTTGCGCGGTTGGCTCCAATCGGTAGAACTAACCTGGGAGAGCATCCTTGGGACCTCGTTGTCCCAGGGGGTCCAGCCACTTTACCTTCCCGGTACGATCCTGGCGCTGGCAGCGTTGATGACCCCGTGGCTGCACAGAAAACCGATGGGAGCAACAGCCCGCGCTTGGGGAGACGCTGCCTCGACTCTTGCTAAACCAGCGATGGCGCTGTTGTTCGCGGTCGCGCTGGTAAGGGTGTTTATCGACTCTGGCCACAACGGGTCTGGGCTTGAAAGCATGCCCATCTACCTCGCAAACCAACTCGCCGCCGCCGTCGGTAATGCCTGGCCGTTTTTCGCGCCAGTTGTTGGCGCAATGGGGGCCTTCGTTGCAGGGAGCAATACGGTCAGCGACCTAATGTTCGGAGTCTTTCAGTTCAGCGTCGCCGCCGCAGCTGGATTGCCAGTCGTAATGGTTCTTGCCCTGCAAGCGGTGGGCGGTGCAGCCGGCAACATGATCACGGTGCACAATGTGGTGGCAGCGAGTGCAACCGTCGGCCTGGTTGGCAAGGAAGGCACCTTGATTCGCATCACGCTAATTCCGATGATCGTTTACCTGTTGGTCGCTGGGCTTCTCGGGATGCTGTTCGCCCAGGGGCTCATTCCGGAACCCTTCTGACACCCAGTGACCACAAGCAAGTAACCTGTCCGAACCGGTTTCATTGGCAAGGATGCCGCTGGCCACACAACCAGAACCCTGCTAGCTACACTCCAGTTGTTAGCTCTCCGGCGGCAACTCTCGGTCACCCTCGTCAATAATCTTACGCATCTCGAGAACCATGTCTTCCATCTGGCTTTTATGTGCCTTCATAGCACGGCGCGAAAACCATGCCATCCACCCAGACACGCCGATCATGATCAAGGCAACGACGGCAAAAGATGCGAACCAACCAAGGTCGCTCATTCAGCCTAACCTGGCTACAAGCCGAAGCTCGAAATCCGCTAGATCGATTCTCAACACTTTGAATTAAGGGGTCGCTAGACCCTCTCCACTCAGAACCGAAGAGATGTCCGGTAAGACACTCTTGAGCGTTTCACGCGTGATCACTAGAGGTGGTGCGAATCGAATCACCTGCTCGTGGGTTTCCTTGGCAAGGATGCCCCGCTTAATCAATGCCTTGCAGAAAGGATTTGCTGGACCGGACTCATCAGATATCACCACACCAATGAGCAATCCCTTACCTCGAACTTCCACGACATGTGGGGAGTCTATAGCGCGCAGCTCGTTCATGAACCAGTCACCATTCTCCTCCGCTTTCTCCGCCAAGTTCTCATCGAGAATGACGTCCAGAGCGGTCATCGCAACTGCAGCACCAAGCGGGTTCCCGCCGAATGTCGAGCCGTGGTCGCCGGGGTTATAAACTTCCATGAACCCATCATCGGCACACACCGCAGACACCGGATAGACACCACCGCCAAGAGCCTTGCCGAGAATCAAAATGTCAGGACGGATCCTGTCCCAGTCGGAACAAAGCAATCTTCCAGTTCGGCCAAGGCCGGTTTGGATTTCATCAGCGATGAACGGAACGTTGTTGTCAGCGCACAGTTGGGCTGCCTCCGAAAGGTAGCCGTCGGGTGGCACAATGACACCACCTTCCCCCTGGATCGGCTCTACGAGAAAACCAACGGAATTGTCGTTGATAGCCGCCTCAAGTGCGGACAGGTCACCATACCTAACCACCTTGAATCCAGGCGTAAACGGGCCAAAGCCGTCCTTGTATTGTTCTTCTGTAGAGAAGCCAACGATTGTCGTCGTACGGCCGTGGAAATTGTCCGAGCAGACGATAACCTCAGCTGCATTTTCTGTGACGCCTTTTACTTTGTATCCCCACTTGCGCACCGTCTTGATAGCAGTCTCGACCGCCTCAGCCCCTGTGTTCATCGGCAAAGCCTTGTCATAGCCAACAAGGTTACAGAGCTTCTCGAGAAACGGTCCCATCTGGTCGTTCTGAAAACCACGCGATGTGAGCGTGCAGCGACCAGCCTGCTGCCTCATGGTCTCGACAATTCGCGGATGACAATGTCCTTGGTTGGTCGCCGAGTAAGCCGACAAGCAGTCAAGATACTTGTTGCCCTCGACATCCCATACCCAGGCACCCTCAGCACGGCTGATAACCACGGGCAGCGGTGCATAATTGGTGGCACTCCAGAGATCCGCCTGCTGAAGAAAGTCTTCACTTGAGGTTGCACAGTTTAGAGCTGTATCTGACATTGGTATCTATCTGTAGTTAGAAGGAGTGAAACATTCGACCAATGGTCATCTGAGGAGATTGTACCCGGAAGATCGTCGATCGCCCAATGCTGCTCGTTTGCCAGCATGGTCTCTAATAGCAACGATGCTTGCCGCTCTCAGTAAGGTAGACGCGATGCCTGCACCACCGGGCCGTTGTCCCAGTCCTGGGCGCTCGAGATGTTAGGCATGTTCCAAGCGTTACCGTTCCAGCCGTAAAATCCTTCCATCCGGAAGGCCCAGAAGCCGGAGGTGGAGTCGCTGACCACGATCAGACCGTCGGCATTGCGGATGTCGACGCCCCAAACGCCACCGTACTGAAAGCCGCGAGTAGCGTACGGCGTCTCAGGCCCGTACAGCATCGGTCCCTCACGGGTAATGTAGTAGGCCTGTGTGTAGGGATCGGTCGGGTCCATGATGTTGACGATCTGCAGGCCATCGTCCTGGCCCGAAATAAACGCGTAGGGCCAGCGAATCTCGTGGTTGTGGGTGGCACCGTCAACCTTTGCCATCCAGGCACCGATGCCGGAGCCCGTGATGGCGCGCTGGCCATCTTCTACCCCGGGGCGCAGGTCAAACGCCCGGATGGGAGCATGTTGATAGGTGGGCTCAGAGATCCCGAGGGCGAACTTGCCATCGGGGGTCGGGGTGAAGGTATGACCGTCGCGGACGCCGGGTATGTTAATCACGGAAGTTAACAGCTCCGGGTCCTCCACGGTGGTGATGTCAAAAACGTGGTAGCCGCCAGTGCCGGCACCGTAGAAACGATCTTGATCCGAATCCGGATGGTAGCCGACATACATGTCGTGCCACTGTCGGGTGCGCCGATCCTCCGGAGACGGTACCGGGATACGGGCGACGGGCTCGGTGTTGCCATCGGCCACCAGTGCCAGGTCGTAGACGTAAATATCCTCGGACATCGTCGCGGCAAACAGCAGTGCGCGGCCGTCGGTGTGCTTGTAGGTGTATATGTTGTGGAAGCCGCCGGGATGGTCAGGCACCCGCAAATCGGCGACCTCTCGGACAGTAGACGGATCCGGCAAGCCGGTAACGTCGAAGACCTTCGCCCCAAGGTCGGCATCGGGGCCACCCTGGGCGAACTGGAACGAGAGCACGAGGTAATAACGGTTACCCACTTTCGCGTAGCGCGGGTCGAGCCCACCGCTGCCCACGTGAAGGTCAGGATTGCCGATGGTCCAGCGGTAGAGGATCCGGGGCCGTGCCGGGTCCTCGATGCTAAGGGCGTAGAAGCCAGATTCGCCGAAGCGCTGGGCGATGTACACGAAGGGCCGGGCTATCTCCTGTTCGACATCGATGTCCGCGTGGCTAAAGCGCTCACCCGGCAGAGGCACGTGGGAGATCACCTCGATGTTGTCGGTGCCCGGCTTGCCCAATGGGTGGCCGGTCTCAGGCTGGCAACGCAGCAGCTCGCAGTTGGTCTGAGCGTGGGCCGCAGGAACCACCAGTGCCAGGGTGATGATGGCGGCGGCGAAGGTCACGGAGAGCCGTGTTTCAATTGAAAGTCTCATGGGTTGGTTTCCTG
>JAYYTT010000065.1:0-5449 GCA_036344375.1 Acidobacteriota bacterium
ACCATTACTTCTTTCGGAGGATGATTCCACTGGAATTCGTACAGCCGGGAAGAGGCGGATTGTTCGGATTCGACTTGAGTCTTGACAGCATCGAGAGCTTGGCGCCTGGGCGAAGCCTAGGCCTAGATGTCATCTGTGATGGCATCCTCAATGGTACCGACTTCATCTATCCAGCTGAGTCGTACGCTGCGGACGGCGAAGGAGCCACATCGACTCCGATGTCAGCCGATCATCTGACGCTGCCGTGACTAAATCCCCGAACGAGGTTGTCGAGCTGTCGATTTGCATCTCTTACTATGATGCGCCCGACTATCTTTTGCGTTGCCTAAACTCGATTCGTAACAGCGATACGCGTTGCAAATATGAGATTCTGGTTGTAGACGATGCCTCGCCGCGGCCTTGCACGGAAGCTGTAACCGCGGTTTTTCCGGATGCCGGTGTCATAGTGAATTCGGAAAACCTTGGCTATGCAAAAGCCAACAACCTGTTGATTGACACTGCCGCCGGACACTTTGTGCTGGTTCTGAACTGCGACACTCAGATATTGCCCGGTGCACTAGACGCCATGGTTGCTTATCTCAACAAGCATCCCGATGCTGGTGCTGTTGGTCCTAAGGTGCTCAACGACGACGGTACCCTACAGCCTCAGTGTCGGCGTGGATTTTTGTCGCCACTATCGAGCTTTGCTTACTCAGTCGGTTTGGATCGACTTTTCCCGCATAATCGTGCGTTAGGTGAATATTTGCTACGTTACGTTAACCCAGAGGAAACGCACGGAGTACAGT
Organism: Acidobacteriota bacterium; assembly: GCA_036344375.1. Classification (GTDB taxonomy): domain Bacteria; phylum Acidobacteriota; class UBA890; order UBA890; family UBA890; genus UBA890. The sequence goes on from JAYYTT010000065.1 coordinate 786, forward strand.
CATTGTCCGGTGCCTGCATGATGGTGCGCCGTGAGGTCATTGAGCAACTCGGTGCCTTTGACGAAACTTTGGTTCAATATTCTGAGGATCTCGATTGGTGCTACCGGATAACGGCGGCAGATTGGTCTGTCGTTTATCTGCCAAAGGCCGAGGTTATTCACTCTGGAGGGAAAGGTGGCACCAATATCCGTTTCTTTCGCTCCCTGTACTACTATCACCGAAACCCATGGATCATTTTTTGTCGATATCCACGAAATCGTTTTTTCCCTCTATATGGCTGGCTTATCGCCCTGATGGTGTTGACTAGGTTCTCCATTGCTTCATTGAGATTGCTCTGGGGAGAGCGTCGTGTGGGAACCCGGAAAGGTAGTTCGCACTGAGACAATGACTAAACTAAAGATCCAGCCTGATCTAGAACCTGGCCCCCCTCCGGGGGAACTCGGGGAGACACGCGAGCCTTTCCATTTTCCGATTCAAATCTCCGAGAGGCGCCTTTTGTTGGTGACGCTGGATCTCTTGGCGATCAATGTGGGGCTTGCCGTGGGCGTGGGCCTGCGGCCAGATTACGCGTCTGGTTGGCAACTGCCCCTTCTCTACCCACACTGGTTTCTCCTCCTGAGTGGCATCTATCTGGTGCTTGCTAACGCTTTTGACTCATACAACCTGAGGCGTGCGGCTCACATGTCGGACGCGGCCGAGGCTGTGGCCAAGTCGGGATTTCTGGCCATACTCATCTTCATGCTGATTCCGTATCTGACTCCTAGTCTGCCACCGTCGCGTCGCTATTTAGTGTTGTTCCCTGTAATAACACTCACGTTCCTACTGGTTGGGCGCGCCTTTTACGTTGCTACTTTAGCGCGGCTATTTTTTCGTCGCCGCACGCTTATCATTGGTGCGGGTTGGGCTGGAAGCACTGTTTTGCAAGCGCTTCGCCAGCATGGGGATGATACCTATCACATCGTTGGTTTCATCGATGATGATCCCGTAAAAGCAGAGATGGCTGTCATGGCTGGCCGGACAACTGCCACCGATACGTCCGTCGAGGTGGCACCGCCTGACGCACCGAGGGTGATTGGGAATCGGAATGATCTCGATGAACTTCTGAGCACCCAGCGGGTGAAAAGCTTGATACTGGCGATCAACCATGACATCGACGCCGAGCTACTCCAATGTTTGATGGGTTGCTTAGAACGTGGTGTCGAGATCATCCCGATGTCTGACCTGTATGAACAACTCACAGGCCATGTCCCAGTTGAGCATGTACAGGCGAACTGGTACGTGGCAATGCCCCTCCAGCATCCCGGCTCGGGAACTCTCGGGCCAACGGTTAAGCGCATCCTTGACTTCGTGTTCTCGAGCCTAGGCTTGGTGCTCCTCGGGATTATCCTGCCGTTCATCGCCCTAGCGATCTATATTGACTCGCCTGGCCCGATTTTTTACACGCAACCCCGTGTAGGAAAAGGTGGCCGTCTGTTCAAGATTTACAAGTTGCGCACAATGATTCCCGATGCTGAAAAAGGAACCGCAGTGTGGGCGCAAAAGAAAGACAAAAGAATCACCCGCGTTGGTCGTATCCTCCGCAAACTTCACGTCGACGAGTTTCCACAGTTCTTGAACGTGTTTAATGGAGACATGAGCGTTGTCGGGCCGCGTCCTGAGCGCCCTGAATTCGTCGATCGGCTCGAAGAGGAAATCCCGTTTTATAGGGTTCGTCACGCCGTCAAGCCGGGCATGGCCGGATGGGGCCTAGTGCGTCAAGGCTACGCCGCGACTAAGGGGGATCAGCTCGTTAAGCTTCAGTACGATCTCTATTACATAAAGCATCAATCCACATGGCTGGATATCGTGGTTTTGACGCGTTCAGTCCTGCGCGCGATGGCCTTCAGAGGTCGGTAGAGAGGTTGCCTCGACAAGTCGTTAGCATCTTAGAGTTTAGCTAGCTTTGATATGGCAACCCCATTGCTCTGTATCGGAGCGATTTGAGCGTACAGGTTGCCGCTTTTGCTTGGTCACCCCTTGGAGTGGGAACCCTCTAAGGAAAAGGAATACAAGGTGGCGTCACGGAGCGCAAATTCGAGGCGAAAAGGCAGGCCTTGTAGGACCCTAAGATCGGTTGGGTACTCGACTTGATGCGCAAGGGAATCGCTTGTCACGGCTTTAGAGTCATCGAAAGAAAACCCATCGACAACACGGTTCCTGGCGTCTCTAACTTGTACCCGCAGTTCTCCACCCCGGGCATTGACATTCACCCAAATGGCATCCATCTGTTGCCCCGTGTAAATGAGCAAGGGCGTGACCAGATGCCCTTCTTTCGAGCCACCGGATTCGAGTCCGACAAAACGGTCGCGGGGCAAGCTGGCTAGGCCGATGCTGCGTTGCCCTGTTTTGTGGCCTTCGTTATAGGCTGCGTAGTAGAGATACACTCGATCCTGCCATTCGAGTGTGGCGTAGATCCATGCGAAGGCCCGATCGAAAGCACCTGCCATCGAGCCTCGATCGAGAAACACGTCGCGGTGTCGTTGCCACATCTTCCCGTCACGGCTTGTGGCGATCGTGGTGTAACCAATTCCCTCAATTGCCCCGTCGGGTTCGGCAGCTACGTCGTCACGCAAAATTCGGACGAATGCGATCAGGACATTCTTCCGTGACAGGACCTCGGCTCCGTAGAACTCGGTTACGCCTTCGTCTCGTTCGTCTGGAATAAACACGCGCCGTGGCCGAGTCCAATGCATAAAGTCCGTGCTTGTGGTGAGAGCCGTGAGCCGAATCCCCAACCCTTGCTTGATCGTGCGAGACTGCATACCGAATTCTCGGGCAGAAGCCGAAGGCATCTTTACGAAGGCTGCGTACTGTCGATTGATCGGATCCCAAAATGGATCGGTGATATCACCGACACCGTCAGCCCATTGCGGGCTATCGATTGGATAGAAGGGTAGTACCGGATTGGCCTCATAAGGCTCCCACTCAATTCCGTCGGGAGAGAAGGCGACACACGTGCCCATAGGAGGCTCATAATTGAAATAGGCGAACTTAAAGCGGCGCAGTTCATCGTCGCAGTACAGACTGCTGTCGATGAGTTTGGAACCGAACCCATCAAAGCAGAATACGGTTTCGCCCCTTTCCGGCCAACAAGCCGGATTTTTTGATGTTCGATGGACAAGCTCAGAGCGGACAGAGTCTCCTGCCTTCCAATTCCACATATGGAATAGGCCAGTTCCCGTATCGTGCATCACCGCGCCCGGGGCAATTCGGTCGCGAGAGGCAATCCGATGATTGTGGTTCGTTGTACCCTCAATGAGTGGAGTGTCGCAGCGTTCCGGATGAGTTGTCGTGGAGACAAGATTCTCTGATTCGGCAACAAACACGTCATCGACGAATAGATGTGGTCCGAGCCCAACCCTTAGGGGAAGAAGCTCTCCCCCAATGACCCTGACGCAGTGGCATTCGAGGTTATGCTCGGCCGCTAAAATTTCGATAAGTACGGTCCGACCATCAAGTCGAGACAGATCGATGAGCCTTGGCTTGCTCTCTGTTTTGTTAGCAGCGGCGAGCCACTCTACCTCAACGGTTGATTTATCCGCACGAAATGGGACGCAGTCATCGAAGGTAAAGCCAGGAATTGACGTTCCATCGAGATTAGTCAATTGGACCCTGAGCTCACCTCTTGCGCGAAGCTCCTTGAGGATAAGCTTTGAGCCCTTGCCGGAACGGACTGTCATCTGTTCAGTCAAGATCGAGACATGGCCCCGAGATGTGCTTGACTGAGCGTTGCGCCGATCCCGTGCCACTTTCAGGAACTCAGCTGCCTGCCGCAGTGTCGCGCGACTGCCTCGAAAAGAACTCCTTGGCGTTTTCTATATAGCGAGGCAGGTGCCGTTTCTGGAATCGGCGAATGCCACGTGCGAAGTGCAGTACCGTCGACACGAAAAAATACTCGATTGCGTAGAAGAACCCGTAAAGCCGACTGACTTTGGGCCTTCCAGTTCCCCGAACGCACAAATTCCAGCCCAGCGCCTTTGGCTGGCTAATCCACCAGGGAATGTGTGCCCACCAAGGTTGCTTCAGCCCAAAGAGCGACTGACGCTGTCGCCCTAGGCTAAAGACTCCCTCGTGACGCCGGTACCATAGAAGTTCGCGGACCTGTCGAAACTCACCCTGAAGTGAGATTTCAGCGATTAGAAAGCGATCCGGCAACAGAATCTTACGAAAGACACCGGCCTTCAATAGTGCGTCGGAACGGAACAAACCATAGATCATATTGCCAGCTGACATTCTCCAGGTTGTTTCCACGAATCTTTTATTCCGGGTGGTGATACCCGCTGTGTCGAACTTCCATCCACCCTGGCCCCGCGGCTCGCCAGTTTCTGAAATTTTCAGATGTGATGAGTATGCAAGTACAGCTTCGGGATGGTTGTCTAGCTGCCCAACCAGTTCCTCGAGTGCTCGTGGATGGTAGAGGTCATGATCGCTTGCCCAGGCGAAGTACCGGGCATGGGGGTAGCGTTCGCGCGCGACCTCAAAGCATCGGCGCCAGTTCCCGATCATTCCCAAACGTCGGGAATTGCACTCGTAGCTAAGCCGACCATCAATTGCTACGTAGCTTTCGACGACTTGTCGAGAGTCGTCCGTGGAACAGTCATCAACTGCTATGAAGCGACAGTCGG
>JAYYTT010000066.1:0-2444 GCA_036344375.1 Acidobacteriota bacterium
TAAATACTTGAAAGAGGTTTGACATGCCTAAGTCCTCCGAAGTGCGCGTCCGCTTCGCGCCGTCTCCCACTGGCGAGCTTCATGTCGGGGGCGCTCGTACCGCGCTGTTCAACTGGCTGTACGCCCGGCAGAACAAAGGTACCTTCCTTCTCCGGATCGAAGATACCGATGAGGACCGCTCGTCTGAAGAGTCAACCCAAGGGATTTTCACTGCTCTCAAGTGGCTGGGTCTGGACTCAGATGAGGACCCAATCTATCAGTCGACACGTTCCGACCTATACCGTGACTACGTTTCTTTGTTGATGAACTCAGGTAACGCTTACTATTGCTTCTGCAGCGCCGAGGAAATCGAGGCAAAAAGGCAGGAAGCCGTGGAAAAAGGAGAGGGTTGGCGTTACGACGGCACTTGGCGGGACCGGTCCCCGGAGGACGTGCAGGCAATGCTTGATGCCGGAGCCCCCAAGGTGGTCCGTTTCAAAGTGCCAGAGGAAGGCACCACCGTGGTCGATGACCAAATTCATGGTGAAGTCAGCTTCGGCAACGAAAACCTAGAGGACTTCACCCTACTCCGGTCCGACGAAAAGCCAACGTATCATCTTTCGAACGTGGTCGACGATATCGAGATGGGTGTAACACATGTGATCCGTGGTGCCGATCACCTACCAAATACCCCCAAACAAATTCTTGTTTACGAGGCACTCGACGCCAAGGTTCCAGTCTTCGCACATCTACCGTTGATTCTCGGGCCGGACAAGAAACGGCTGTCGAAACGCCACGGGGCAACCTCGGTGACCCACTTCCGTAGTAAAGGCTATTTGCCTGGAGCAGTAATCAACTACCTAGCTCTTCTTGGTTGGTCGCCGGGAGACGATCGCGAAATTTTCACCCTGCATGAACTCACCAAGGAGTTCAGTCTCGACCGTGTTAACTCGTCTAACGCCGAGTTCGACGTAGAGAAGCTTGGCTGGCTCAATGGTAAGTACATATCGGAAGTGCCGGCAGGTGAATTGATGAACTCGGTCCGCGACGCACTAAGTAACCGAGGCTGTTGGCAAGAAGAACTCGACATGGAGCGTCGTGACTACATATTCGCACTCATTGACCTGTGGCAATCACGCTCAAGGACTATCAACGAGCTCGCGGACAATATCGCCCCATTCCTTACCGAGGCATTCCCATATTTGCCTGAAGCTCTAGCAGAGAATATTAGGGGCAAGGACCTGCTCGGTCCTGTGGAAGCGCTGCGCGAAGGATTAACCCAGGTTGATCCGTGGAACCAGGAGGAGCTTGAAGTAACGATCCGACAACTTGCCGAAGGTTTCGAGTTGGAAGCTAGCGAGCTCATACAACCTTGCCGCATTGCAATCACTGGCAAAGCGTCATCGCCAGGCATTTTCGAAGTGCTCGAACTGATGGGTCGAGAGAACACGCGGGTTCGTCTGGATCGCATGATTCGCTATCTCTCGAAGGTCAAAGCGGCACAAGAAGGGGCAACCGCGGCCGGGAGCTAGAAGCGAGGCAACGACTCCACCCCAGGTATCGCAGGCAGAAGAACTGTGGAGGGAGCGGATCAGTCCCAGGGAATTCCAGCCGCGTTCGTAGGAAGTTGATGTTTATTTGTACCTGCTAAAATTTTGTGCTTTGGCTGGGACGTCGTCCAATTGGCAGGACACACGGCTCTGGACCGTGGAATCGGGGTTCGAATCCCTGCGTCCCAGCCATTTTGCCTCCATGGAACACCGCCATGGAAATTCTGCTACGTCTCAGTCGGTAAATTCGCCGCAGTCCACGCACCCATCCCCCCAGTCACGTTGTACACCCTTCGGTAACCATTGCGTAGCAATATGCTACAGGCAGTGCTCGATCGGATACCACCAGCACAAAGAACCGCAACATGGTCCTCCCGCCCAATACCAATCTTTTCGAGATTGTCCGCGAGAATCCTGAAGCTCATCGAGCCAGATCCTTTAATGTGCCCCTCCTCCCACTCATCAGGCTCGCGCACATCGAGAGTGCGAAGGCCTTCAGCGTTCTGAAGCTGCCCTCGAAGTTCATGGACGCTAATTTGGGGTAACGTAGCAGGGGCCATGCCACCCTGGCTCCAGGCTGCCATACCCCCGGACAGGATCCCTTTGACGCGGTGGTCAAGTCCTACGAATGCCATCTTATAGTGCGCCGCACGCGACGCACCTTCATCTTCAGACACCAGCAAGATAGGGAGCTCCGCCGGCACTATCCAGCCAATGCGCTGTTCAAACTCGGGGCTACTAGACTGGATGCTGTATGAACCTGGTATGTGCTCTCTTCCGAAAGCTGCAGATGACCTTGTGTCGACAACCGCATACCCCTCGCCACCCAGCTCGGCAAACTTCCTCGGGGACAGAAGCGGTGCTGTCGGCTCGTCCATCGTAAGACGCTCACGGCCTTGGTTAATGGCGATGACA
>JAYYTT010000067.1:0-2632 GCA_036344375.1 Acidobacteriota bacterium
CCGATGCCATAGTGTTTGCTACTGACTTTTCTAGCATCGACGACGATTCGCATTATCTATCTGTCCGGTTCATGTAATGTGCAGTGCAACAAATCGTCAGCGAGCTTTCGTTGCTCTTTGCCTCGGACGAAAAGTCGTTTGATCACGAAGCGAAAGGCAAGATAGAGCCGGAGGCTCTCGGTCGCAAGTGCGCTGCGGTGTTTGCGATAAAAGGCGAGTTGGCTCTTACGATAGTGGACCGTCGTGGCCATCGGTGTGGTGGAGCGGCTAGCACCGCGATCATGTTCAACGACGGCATCTGCTTCGTAGCGCAAACTCCAACCTGTTTGGCGCAGTCGCAGGCACAGATCGATGTCTTCGGCGTAAAGAAAGAATCGCTCATCGAAGCCATCCACCTGCTCAAAGGCTTCACGCCTTAACAGGATACAAGCGCCCGACAACGACAAGACATCACGCGAATTCGCGTAAAGTCTTCGAACGTAGGCCGCCATGGGACCGTGGCCGGAGCCATAAAAAGCCCCAAGCACTCTAAAATAGGCTTCGCTCCAAAGGCTAAGGGTTCTGTCCAGCGACAATTCGGTTTGGCCATTGGACCCAATGAGGTGGGGGCCAACTGCCGCAACGCGTTGATCACCCAACCCTTGTTTCATCCGATCAAGTGCCTCAGAACCAAGACGAGCGTCGTTGTTGAGCAACAAAATGTAAGGTGCGGCCCCGATTGCGACGCCCTGATTAACTGCTGCGGCAAAGCCGACGTTCTTCGGTAAAGTGACTAAGGTGGCATCCGGGTGCGCGGTGGCGACGGCTTGGGCGCTGTCGTCCACTGAAGCGTTGTCAATGACGATTAGGCGAACCTTGGAGTTTGTCGCTACGACCGACTCGAGACATGCCAATAACCGGTCCCGTTGGTTATAACTCACAACCACGACGTCGTAGAGAATTTGATCTGGTGAGCCAGTTTTGTTGTCCAATGCTTTGCTCATCGGCTGTAGTTACCGTTTTCTCGACTCACGTCTTGCAAAAGACGACGAACAACTCGCCCGGTTGCATCCCATGTTTGTCCTAGAGCCCATGGCTGGGCCTTGTGTACGCGTCGCTGGCGCTCGTTGGAGTCCCTAAGGAGGGTCTCTAGAGCCTCAACCCATTGTTCCTGTCTGTCGTCGACCAACCAAGCCTTGCCGGCGAAGATCTCTGGCAAGGAGCCTGCCGAGGAGGCAACGACCGGGGTACCGCAGGCGAGTGCTTCTAGAACAGGAAAACCGAAGCCCTCATAGGTTGACGGATATGCGACTACAGTCGCTGCGTTGTATACCGCCGTAAGATCTCTTTCGGGAATGTATCCCAACCAACGAAGGTTGGTTACTGAGCTAACCTTCTTTGTCTCTGGACCGACCCCGTAAAGTCCGACGCCTGGTATTGCAGAGCGAATTTCATCGATTGCCCGGGAGAGGGCAGCAAGGTTGCGACGGACAAGCGGCGTGCCTACAAATAGGACGCTAGGACTATCAAGTCCGTAACGCTCGCGGACACGTGCCACATTGTTTGCATCCACAACCCTGAAATCTTTGCCAATGCCGTACTTGGCAACGACGATTCGTTCTCGCCGCACACCGTACCAACGTCGTATCTCGTGAGCTGAGAAGTGAGAGCCAGTGAGTAGGTACCTGGCGTGTTGCGCTGCATGTTTTGCTGCCCACTGCCGTCGTTTGCGCTCGCGCCAGCCAAACTCCCAGGGTGTGGCTGCGCAAGCGCAGTCATGCATTCCCACTACAACGCCGCAGGGTGCTGCTGCGGGCATTCCATAGGCTGGAGAAAAGAATGCCTCGACATTGTCTCGTCGCGACCGGCTTGGTAGGACGGTCTGTTCCCATATTGTCCCGGGCATGTGCGAGCCAGCGATTATATTGCTTCGGTGCCCCCCGGCGAGGAATTGGGGAGGTACCGATTTCTGGGTATACAGGATGATTTCATCGTCTTCTGGCCAGACTTCCAGAAGACCAGCTAGGACACGACCAACGCCGGTTGGTTGGCCAGTTAGTTCGCGGGCGTCGATCCCGATGCGCATCAGGCCCCCAGGCTGTGGTAGAGCTCGTTGGTTCGCTGTGCAGTGCGGCTCCAACGGAACGAAGCGGCGTGTTTGCGGCCTCCATTGCCCAGCTCTGTCGCCAGCGCGGTGTCGTGCAAAACCTGGCGGCATTGTTCTGCCATTGCTGCTGGGTCTTTGGGAGGAGCAAACAGTGCCGCCGAGCCAAGGACTTCCGGCAGCGAACCAACTTCGCTGGCAATGACCGGCGTCCCCGTTGCCATTGCTTCTAGTCCAGTTAGGCCGAAGCCCTCCCATCGAGACGGCATCACAAGCGCTGTGGCAGCCGCATAGATGGCGGGCAAACTTTCCATGCTCTGGTGTGGTGCGATTCGGGTGCGTTGGCGGACGCGATCGGAGGTGTTGGCCCAGGTTTCCCGCCAGCCAGGCGCGTCGGGCCCCACCAACAAAAGTTGCAGGTCGTCAGTTTGTGCACTTAGTTCATCAAATGCCTGCAGCAACGTGTAAAGATCCTTTCGCTTTTCGCGCCTGCCAACAAAAAGAAGGAACGGTCGATCGATACCGTACCTGCGCAGAAACGTGCGGTTT
>JAYYTT010000068.1:0-7127 GCA_036344375.1 Acidobacteriota bacterium
TCTGGGTTTCGGGCCGCAACACAGAAGCTATATACCCGACAACCATTGAGTCGACGTCATCAGCGGATGCTTCGGGAGAAGGGCTTCCGGCTGGTACGGTGGTAGCGATCGATACCCTGTCCCGACAAATCGTTGCCGTGCTTGAGGTTCCAGCCTACGCTGCCGGAATCGGCACGCGACCGTCTTACTAGGTCGTCGAGCCGTGTCGAAACGCTCCGTTAACCTAGTCGCATTGGGTATCTTGACCCTTCTAATGCTCGCAGCCACGAGGGGTGCGGCGACGCCGCAATCGAGCTTGCCTCGTTTCGAGCGCCAGCTATATTCGATTGAGGTTCAGGACCAGGAGGGCATTGCCTACGACCACCCTTTTCTCGGTGGTTTCAATCTCCCGCGACCCCATCTTGCTGATATCGATGGTGACGGTGACCTTGATCTCTTTGTACAGGAATATTCCAATGAAGTCATGTTCTTCGAACAAGTTGGAACTGCCGCAGAGCCGCGCTATTTATGGAGAACCGATAGCTACAAAGATCTTGAAGTTGGGGAGTGGTATCACTTTGCGGATGTTGACACAGATGGCGATTTCGATCTCCTGAGTGAGCAACGCTTTAGCCTCATCCGATTTTGGCGAAACAATGGTGGTTTCGACGAACCGGAGTTCGAACTTGTAACCGAAACTCTTCTAGACACAGCAAACGAAGTGGTGTTTTCGGACCGGCAGAATATCCCCAAGGTAGGTGACATTGACTGCGACGGCCGTCTCGACCTAATGCTAGGACGCCTTGAGGGGACGATTACCCGCTACGAGGCTGATGGAGTCGATGATGCCGGGGCACCGAAGTTCCGCCACGTCACAGACAATTTCCAAGACATTGAAATCATTGGTCAAGTGCTCGGGAACAACCTAGCAAGTCTGCACGGTGCCAATACGATGGCACTAGAGGACATTGACGGTGACCGTGATCTTGACTTGTTTTGGGGCGACTTCTTTGAACCTGGTTTGCTGTACATCGAGAACACCGGGTCGTGTACGACACCATCATTACGTTCGGAACCCGAACCGTTCCCACTTAACAATCCGATTTTAACAAGTGGTTACAATGCGCCGGCGTTTGGCGATATCGATGGCGATTTTGATAACGATTTACTAGTAGGAGTGCTTGGCGGTGCCTACAACCCGAATAGCACGACTATCGATAATTTCCTGCACCTTGAGCAAACGGCACCCAACTCGTTCGAAGTTAAAACTCGTCGATATGTTTCCAACATTGACCTTGGCAGCGAAACTTTCCCTTCGTTCGCGGACCTTGATGGCGATGGCGATCAAGACATGTTGGTCGGTAACAAGATTCAGCCCGACGACAATCTGACTGGCAAACTCTTTCGTTTCGAGAACATCGGGACACCGACTGAGCCAAAGTTCATTCTGCGAGGCATCGTTCCGGAGTTCACTGGCGCCTATCATTATGCGCCGGCATTTGGCGACCTCGACAGCGACGGCGATCTCGACATTCTGATGGGTACCTGGCGCGACGAGTTGATGCTGGTGATTAACGACGGGCAAGTGACAGAGCCGAACTGGACCATCGCTGATTCGGCAATCGTTAAACTGACGCGAGGCCGCAATGCGACTCCGACCCTTGGTGACATTGATGACGACGGTGATCTCGATCTCTTCATCGGCGAGTCTTCGGGTGACATCAATTTCTATCGTAACGATGGTGGCAGAGATGGGCCGGAGTTCGTCCTCGTTGACGACAAGTACGGGGGTATCGATGCCGGTCGGCGCAGTGTGCCGACATTGGTAGACATCGACACTGACGGTGATTTCGACTTAGTTGTTGGCTCTGAGGCCGAAGGCCTTAAGTTGTATCGGAACAACGGTACGCTTCGCGAAGCCGATTTTGTCCTTGATGAGACGTTTGATGTACCAGTGCATCCTTTTTCGGCGCCAATTTTCACTGATGTTGACGGCGACGGTGACGCCGACCTTTTTGTCGGCGGAATTGGCGGTGGCCTTCTGTATTTCGAGAACCGTTAATGAGTTCAAAGCTCCGTAAGATTGGTTCTGAGCTTCTCATCCTGGCGAGTGTCATCGTGTTTTCGCTTGCTGCTCGTTCCGTGATCGCAGACCACTACTACATTCCCAGTGAATCGATGGAGTATTCGTTACTGGTAGGTGATCGAGTACTCGTTGACAAACGTGTTTATGGGTTCCGGCTGCCGTTCACCAATATTGAGGTGCTTGAGGGCAGATCGCCGGAGCGTGGGGAGGTTGTGATCTTTGATTCGCCGGAAAGTGATGTGCGGCTTATCAAGCGAGTTGTTGCGGTCGAAGGCGATCGAGTTGAAGTCGTCGGCGGGAAATTGTTCATCAATGGGGAAAGACTACCAACGGGCACATCAGTGGATCACGAAATTTTCGGTAGGCGGACAGCATTGCTCAATTTGGAGGCTGGTGGTGGGCCCGACATGAAACCGAAGATCGTTACCGAAGGAGCCTTGATGGTTATGGGAGACAATCGCGCCAATAGTCGCGATAGCCGGGCCTTTGGTTTCATCTCTGTTGACGATGTTTATGGTCGCGCATTTAGGTTGTACTACCGCCGGGGCATGGGGCTTTCCTGGAGCCCCCTCTGACTTCGTCGATGGCTTGCGACGAGTGCGGTGCTGTACTGGATGGTGGGGTCAAGGCTTGCAATGCGCTGAGTTTCGATATGATGGCGCGTTCTCTAGATGCCCGGCGGCTGGTTGTTCGCCGCACTTTTGCTGATGCCTATGCCCTACAACATCCGCGTACGAAGTGTGACTGGCCAAAAGATGTCGCACGGCATCTACTGGAACTCTGCTGTGCCATCGAATACAAAGGAAGTCTCGACATCTACTCGGGCATGAAGATGTGGCTTCACCATGCCCATAATCTTCCGGAGCTGCAGCCTCCGGAGATGCGTGGCAGCATGACAATCTTAGACGTCGCGGCAGCCGATGGCCTGGAGAACTACATTGAGGCTGTACGAAAGTGGGGTGTCTGCGTTTGGGAAGCATGGCACGCACACCATGAGACCGTGCGAGTTTGGATCGACGAGATTAGCGGTAGTCGTTGACCGACACTGCTGAGGACAGAGATGGCTGAAGAGACTAGTTACCATATGACGCCAGATGAGTTTCGTCGACGGGGACGTGAGCTTGTCGATTGGATTGCCGACTATCAAGAACGCGTAGCATCGTTGCCAGTATTTCCAAAGGTGCAACCCGGTGAGATACGTGCTGCGCTGCCTGCTGAAGCGCCGGAGCAGGGTGAGAGTTTTGACGTGGTTTTACGGGACCTTGAAGAGATCATCATGCCTGGTCTGACTCATTGGCAGTCTCCAAATTTTTATGGGTTTTTCCCGAGCAATAACTCCGGGCCATCGATTCTGGGCGAGCTTCTTTCCGCTGGCCTCTCAGTCCACGCGATGATGTGGACTACAAGCCCTGCCGCTACGGAACTTGAGACGCACGTACTCGACTGGCTTGTCGACTTGCTGGACTTGCCGGCTGCATTTCGAAGTGACAGCGACGGGGGCGGTGTCATCGAGGACACGGCGTCGAGTGCGACTTTATGTGCCTTGATCGCGGCGCGAGAGAGAGTGACTGACTTTGCCTCCAACGATGACGGTTGTGATGGAAGAATCGTTGCGTACACGTCGAGCCAAGCGCATTTATCCGTGGAGAAGGCGATCAAGATTGCTGGTCTTGGGCGACAGAACCTGCGTTTGATCGATGTCGACGACAGCTTTGCAATGTGCCCAGAGCACTTGGCCCAGCGAATCAAGGATGATCGGGAGGCAGGGCTTTTACCGGCATTCGTTTGCGCCACCGTTGGCACAACGGCGTCCAATGGACTCGACCCGTTAGACGAAATCGGCCGTATTTGCACCAAGGCAAATGTTTGGTTGCACGTCGACGCTGCGATGTCTGGCACCGCGGCTCTGTGCCCGGAGTTCCGCCACATTCATGATGGCCTGGAATTCGCCGACAGTTACTGCTTTAACCCCCACAAGTGGATGTTCACGAATTTTGATTGTGACTGCTTTTACGTCGCCGATCGGGCTGCATTAATCAATGCGCTCACAATCCTTCCCGAGTACCTTCGCAACGAAGCGACTGAGTCAGGCTCCGTTATCGACTATCGTGATTGGCAGGTGCCTCTAGGGCGCCGTTTTCGGGCACTGAAACTATGGTTTGTTCTGCGTCACTATGGAGCAGAGGGGCTTTGTTTCCACATCCGGCAACATATTGCATTGGCGCAAGAGTTTGCCTCTTGGGTGAACATGTCTGATGACTTCAATCTTGCTGTGGAGCCACCTCTTAACCTGGTGTGCTTTTCGCACCGCGGGGGTGATCAGTTCACCAAACAATTACACCAGCGGCTGAATGCGAGTGGCCAGTTATATCTAACCCACGCGATGTTGAACGGTCGCTACGTTCTTCGCATGGCGATAGGCCAAACTCATACCGAAGCCAAGCACGTCGAGCACGCTTGGCAGTTGATGTGTGCTTTCGCCGCTGATCTTGAAGCGGAAGGGTTAGAGTGAGCCATCATTTCCGTGAAGTCCTCGACGCGATTAGTTGTTAGCAGAATTTCCCCATGATCCCTCTTCCCGATTTGCTCCACCATCGTTCGCACGCCGCAGCGGACGACCAGTTCCTACTTGAACTCTTGGAGATGGCCTTTCTCGGGAGTAACGAAAGCCGCGGAATTGACGAAGAATTCGGCCAAATTCCATTGCCGGATCCGACCTGGAATCCGGATTTCTTTGTCAAAGACTTGTTTCTTGAAGATTTTCTTCAGCATCTTTCGCAACTGGAGATTGACGGTCGCAATTACCCGATCCATACGGCATTTGTCCTTCGTGTTTTGTCGCAGCCACCAGTTGATCTAGAGACCATTCACTTCCGCCAGGCTATCTTGCGCGAGCTAGAGGCTGACGAATCTATTCTTGCTCGGGTCACGACTCTATATACGGAACTGGTATCGCTTTTGGATCAACTTAAAAGCACCCACACGCAAACACTTCTGGACACCACCTTGTTGCGCCTTGACACTTTGCGGCAGTTTCACAATGTCGTGGGCTACATGGTGAACGAGTTCATTGAAGCGCAGTCTGGCCTGCACCTTCTCCATGAGGTGGGTATTGAGATCCAGGCGTCTCCCGAGTATGAAACACTCGATTCTTTGCTCGACTACGAGGACAACTACAGTCGACTTGATCTCCGAATTCGCGTTGGTGCCGACGGGCGCATCCGCAACTTGGAAATCGAGGACTTTACCGGGAACGAAGGCAATCGTTTCTATCTTGCGCCGTGGCGGCGTTGGTTGGAGATGGTGCGGCTACGCTGGCAAGGAACAACTTTTACCCAGCGTGAGTTAGTTAATCGAGTAATAGTTGACGTCTACCGGCGTATCGCCCCTGCTTTCAGCACGCTTGTCCAAGTGCTGGGTCACCTCGAGGTCTATATGGTGACCCGAGCTTTTGCTGCGGACGCCCGCGCAGCCGGCCTTGAAACCTGTCTCGCAGACATCAAGCCGGGAACGTCAATCGTCCTCAACGATTTATTCAACCCACTGCTACTACAGACCCAAGGCCCACCGGTGCCGTGCACGGTGATGCCGGAGAGCAACGAAGCGGTAACGGTTGTTACTGGTCCGAACTCGGGTGGTAAGACGAGATTGCTACAGGCGCTTGGACTCGCCCAGTTGCTCGGCCAGTCAGGCTTCTATGTACCTGCTTCGAAGGCGCGACTGCCGATGTCGAACAGCATGTTCGCTTCGCTTGTCCATCAGGATGCTGCCGATCTGCAAGAAGGGCGTCTGGGCACCGAGTTGCTGCGTATTCGCACCTTGTTTCAAGGAGTTGAGCCGGGCCCGATGATACTGATTGATGAATTATGTTCTGGTACAAACCCCTCAGAAGCGGCGGAAATTATTTCTATGGTTCTACGCCTTTTGCGAAAGCTCTCGCCACACGCCTTTATCACTACGCATTTTCTCGACATCGCCCAAAACCTTGAGGATGAGCCACCGATTGGCGATTTGGAATTTTTACAGGTAGAAATCGACGAGACGGAATCATCCACCTTTCAATTCAACTCTGGAGTTGCTAGGACGTCTCTCGCGGTGGGAACTGCTCGACGGCTTGGCGTCGATTTCGAGCGACTATCCACAGCGATTGATAAGCGCACCGGTTCATGAAGCGAGGCAGTGATGTTTGGGCTCTGGGATGAACCAATGAGACATCGTACCTGCTATGGCTGACACCGTGACTGCCCAAGCAGTGTTCGATGCCCTCCTATGGGATGGCATGACTCACATTGTTGGGGTTCCGGACAATGGAACGGCGGAAATCTTTGCGTTGGCTGCTGAGCACGAGGACGTGGGGCTACTGACGGTGACCAGAGAAGGTGAGGCACTCGCTGTTGCATCAGGGCTGTGGATCGGGGGGAAGGAACCGGTGGTCGTTATTCAGAACACCGGTTTGCTCGAGAGTGGGGACAGCCTGCGGGGCACGGCATTTCGCATGGGTGTTCCACTGCTGTTACTTGTCTCTGTCCGGGGTTACGCGAAGATGGTTTCCAGTGATCATCAAATCAACATCGATCGTGCTGCTGGCCAGGTTGCACAGACGATGAAACGGGCCGAGATCGATTCCGTTGCGCTACTTACGGAACCGACACTACGTGCCTGGAATGTCCCCTGCGTTTCGTGTCGCAATGACGCTGATGTTTGCCAGATTGCAGCCACATGGGCACAAGCGCGTCGCGCGGGGCACCCGGCTGCAATATTGCTCCCGTACACGCTTCAGTGATGACATGCTGAGCCGCGAGGAGTTTCTGGCACCTCTTGCACGGCGACGTACTGAAGAGGTGGTCGTGACGACCATGAGCGTAGTGCGCCCCTGGAGTAGGCACTCTGACCACAACCTCGACTTTGCCTCCGCTGACAGCGCTATGGGGCACGCCGCCGACCTTGCCCTAGGTATTGCCCTGGCGTGCCCGGAACGTAAGGTTTTGTGCCTGAATGGCGACGGAAGCATGCTGATGAGCCTCGGGACGCTGGTGACGATTGTCGAAGCAGGGGTCGATAA
>JAYYTT010000069.1:0-3883 GCA_036344375.1 Acidobacteriota bacterium
TGCTCTGGCTGATCCGCCGTGTGCAAGGCTCCCCTACCGTTGCCAAATAAATTCCCGGTGGACTCGTGCTGGGAGGACATCCGAAAAAAATAGTGGCCATCAGCGGGAAAGTTGTGAAGCACCGAAATGCCTCCACGCGTACCGAAAGGGGCTCCCTCGACCTGCGTCCGCTGCGAAGCGTAGCGCGGCACTTCGTAAGTAAACTCTCGCGGTGTAGCTTCCGGATTGCCGATCGCTAACCGACTAACCTCGCCAGCAGCCCGAAGATATCCATCCATAACCGTGGCAGATAATCTCTGTACGTCCGCGATATTGTCGAATCCAGCGCTAATGGTGTCGGGGGCGAGGTGTGCACCGGCGTCGATTTGAAGGCCGAGGAGATCCTCTATCGAGCGCCTATACTCGGAACGGTTTAGCCTCTGAAACGATCGTCCCCCAAAGCTGGGATCAGCCATCGAGGCCACGTCGATGGTCTCCGTCAGCGAGGCAATCAGAGCCGCGTAAGTATCAGCATCCGGCCGTTGCGCCGTGCTCGGCGGCATCATACCAGCCTGTAATTTACGGATTACTTTTTCCGCGATTTCTGCTTGGTCGTATGCCTGTGCCGCGTCGAAGGATTCGAGTGTTAATCCTCCGGTCACTAGCTGGTCATTGTGGCAGCGGAAACAGTAGCGCCCAATGACTTCGTTCTGCTCCTTGAACGAAAGTGGCGCGGACGGAGCCGCACTTAGGCTCAAGCAAACCAATCCCACACCCAGGATCGCAATGGCAACTCTCTTCATGGTTGCGCAGATTATAAGGTGCAATCCGCCGAGAGAGCCAGTACTACAGACGCTACTGTTGACCTTTCCTGTCTAGTAATCAGCAGGAAACGCAGTTGTGATTATTCTTGGCACCCAATCGCTCGAGCAAAGCAATCGTCTCTGGAAACGGCTGGGTACGTTGAACCGGCCCGTTTGCCATGTCCACCGTAGTTTGGCCACGGCGGCTTACAGCTGTAACGTCACCACCGTGTTCAACAAGGTAGAGGATCAACTCGTTGTCACCTCGCGCCGCCGCATGGTGAATGGCGTTATAACCGTTGACATCACGGACATTGACCTCCGCACCGAGTTCCTCGACTAAGAACCGCACTGTTGCCAACCACGCATCCGGGACGTGGCGGTGTGCGTTAGCAGCAAACCCTTGTCCATAACCAGCACCAGAGGCCGCGTGAATTGGGTACACCGCTGGGCCACCTAAGGGGACCGGAGGCAATCCTGAAGCGTCTAGCCTTTCCGGACTGCTCCGAAACCGGCTCGGCCCCCGCGCAGTGGGAATAGTGGGGTCGGCACCATAGGAAAGCAACAACCGCATTGCATCAATATCAGTAGCGTAGGCAGCACGCCAAAATGCTGTTGCTCCAGTGCGCTCTGTCCTCAGCAGATCGTTATTGTAAGTGGTGTACCAGAGTGGCCGGTTGAGTCGCGCGTTCACATCGGCACCAGCATCAAGCAATGCCGTCATTGACTCCAAATACGAGGCTTCTTGCTGGCGATAATCAGTCGGCTGAGGATGGCGTGTTTTGGGCTGCCAATGGGTATTAAGTACACCGTACAGCGGTGTTGCCCCGGCATCGCTCGCAATTGTGGGATCGGCACCGTTATCAAGTAAGTAGAGCATCAAATCAAAATGGCCATTGATCGCTGCCATTAGCATGGAACTCGTGTGATCCCCAACACTCACCTGGTCGACATCTGCGCCCCCAGCCAGCAATGATTCCACGGCTTCCCGGTGACCCTCGCGGGCCGCCAGTAGCAAGGCCGTCAAGCCACCATGCTTGCTAACCAGATCGGCGTATGACAGTGGGTCGATCTCTGTTGTTCCCAGTAATCGCTCCCGCTCAGCAAAGCCCGTGAGTGCCCCCTGCTGCTGGCCCTGCCTGTCAGGCAACCTCACGCCTCGTTCCCTGGACGCGATGACCCGAGCCAGACACGCCGTATCATTTACAGGGCACGGGCTCTCCTGTGCAAGTGTCAGTGCGGCTCCCGCTGAGCTGCCGTCCCGCTGATCTGCCCGGTCTATTTCTTCCCGTGCCGAGATATCGACAACCTTGGCGGTTATTAAGGGGTCCGCGCCAGCAAGCAACAGTTCACGAACTGTTGCGTTTCGATTTTTGGCGGCGGCAAACATCAAGGGTGTTTGTCCCCACTGCATTTCCCGCGCGTCGACGACGGCACCGTTCTCCAATAAAACCCTAACAGTCTCAACATCTCCCGAGCCTGCCGCGAAGTGGAGTGGAGTAACTTCGCCAGTGGTGGTTGGTGCGTTAACGTCCGCCCCTAACTCAACAAGCATCCAGGCAACCTGCCCACGTCCCGCCCGGGCAGCCAGGTGCAAAGGCGTGTAACCACCGAGTCTCGTGGCGGCTTCAAGATTGGCTCCAGCATAAATAAGCGCTTCGGCGATGTTGGAATCGCCATTTCGCGCCGCCCAGTGAAGTGCGCTCATGCCATCGCCTTGCGAAGCATTAGCGTCAGCTCCGTTCCTCAATAAATCTCGCAGCGCTTCTATGTCGCTACGCATTGCAGCCTCGGCAACGATTGCACCAGATTGCTGTAAAGAATGCGTGGCAACGCTAGGAAGGACCGTTACAAATACCAACCAGCACGCTGCGAGAACTGTCCCGTTGAAGCCCGGACTCCTCATCAGCTCAGCAGGCTAAACGTTCCTGTACTGTCACCGAACGTTTCCATGTCTTCCATACCCAAGGCTTGCAACATAGACAACATAGCGTTGGCCATAGGCGTTCCATCAGGAGCCCGCAGATGCAGGTTGCCTTCCAGTTTGCCGTTCGCACCTCCAACAACGATCAGTGGACAACGCTTATGGTTGTGGACGTTCGGGTTCCCCATTGGCGATCCGTAGACAACCATCGTCTTGTCAAGCAGGTGTGTATCGCCTTCCATCGTATCCTGCAGTTTTTTCAACAAATAGGGAACCTGCCCAACGTGGTAACGGTTGATCTCGGCAAATAGATCTATATTCGACTCGCTTTCACCGTGGTGTGACGCCGGATGGAACGGTCTATCAACGCCACTATTCGGGTATACGCGAGAGGAAGCATCACGCCCAAGTTTGAACGAAAACACTCTCGTAACGTCAGCCGTGAAAGCCAGCGCTTGCAAGTCGAACATCAATTGCACGTGTTCGTCGAAAGAGTCCGGCACCCCAACAGGAGCTGCAGGAAGCTCTCGCTCCTCCCCGCTAGCGTTACGCTGTTCTATACGTTGTATACGCCGTTCGATCTCCCGAATGTTCTCAAGGTAACGTTCCAAACGGTGCCGATCTGCTGCTTTCAAATTCCGTTGAAG
Organism: Acidobacteriota bacterium; assembly: GCA_036344375.1. Classification (GTDB taxonomy): domain Bacteria; phylum Acidobacteriota; class UBA890; order UBA890; family UBA890; genus UBA890. The sequence goes on from JAYYTT010000069.1 coordinate 3,354, forward strand.
ATCGGCAACCTCACCAACGATCCAGTCGAGGATACTGCTATGTGCACGCCGTCGCGCAGCACGTGCCTCAGGGGTACCTCCCGCCCCAAAGAGTTGATCAAAAGCCACCCGAGGGTCACGCACCATGGGAATCGGCTGAGAAGGCGTCGCCCAGCTGATCGTATCGGTGTACGCGCATGCGTACCCATAGGCGCATCCACCCGCCAGGTCAACGTTCTCGATACACAACTGCATTGAGGGAATCGGTGTTCCCTGTCCAAAGCGTTGAGCATAGAGTTGGTCGAGCGAAGTGCCTACAAGCACATCGGAACTCTCCGTCTGTTTCGGATGGGATTGGGTCAGAAAGGTGGAACTTGAGCGAAAGTGGTCTCCACCAATTTCCTTCGGGATGACCGCTTCTGCCCCTTCAACATCGGTGTTGGAAATTATCGTGAGGTAATCTCGAAACGGTTCAAGCGGACTAAGCGCACTCGGTGTCAGGTCAAAATCAGAACCAACCGCAGCGGGCGCCCAAAGGTTCTTTTCTTCGC
>JAYYTT010000070.1:0-3469 GCA_036344375.1 Acidobacteriota bacterium
GCTTCAGGTTACGTGGAGCCATTCACTGGAGAAGGGATTGGTTGGGCAATCCACTCTGCAACGCTTCTAGCGCCGCTAGCTTTGAAAGCGATAAAGAGTTGGAATCCAAGTATGGCTGCTGATTGGGTGTCACTACGTCGAGGCGAGCTAGCACGGGCTCAGCGAGATTGTCGATGGTTTGCTTGGGCACTTCGTCACCCGTTTATTGCTCGCAGTGTGTTGCGAAGCATCGAGAGTATGCCCGTTCTTGGTGGACCTCTTGTCCGGCGGTTACACGGCTCAACAGTATCGGGTGCGAAGACGACATGGCCTTAAGGATTGTCGGTATCGGCACTGCGGTTCCTAAGTATTCAATTTCGCAGGCCGACGCAGCGGAGGCGAGTAAGCGGTTCTGTTATGCCGCCGATGAACAGCTGCGTCTTATTCCGGCTCTCTATCGACGGTCTGGGGTAAGCAGGAGACACAGTGTTCTCTTGGAAGCTCCTGCTGGGGATCCTTTTGAACGCCAGTCGTTCTATTCGAAAGTAACTGGCGAGAGTGATAGTGGGCCGACAACGTTGGATCGTATGAATATCTATGAGCGAGAGGCTCCACCCTTTGCTTTGCATGCAGCACGAGAAGCTGTCGCTGACGCCGGTGTTGATCCAACGAGTATCACCCACGTCGTGACGGTTTCGTGCACAGGGTTCCATGCCCCAGGCATTGACGCCTCGCTTATTGAAGATCTTGGGTTGCGGCGCACAGTGGAGCGTACCCATGTTGGTTTCATGGGTTGTCATGGGGCGCTCAACGGCATTCGTGTAGCCTCGTCGTTTGGCCAGGAGAATTCCAATACCCGTACCCTGATTTGTGCGGTGGAGCTTTGCACACTACATTTTTTTTACGGTTGGCAACCTGAAAAAATCGTTGCCAATTCATTGTTTGCCGATGGAGCTGCCGCAGTGGTTGGTATTGGAGGCACACCGGCAAGCGGGGCCTCTGATTGGATTGCGACTGGGAACGGGACACTCTTGATTCCGGATTCCCAAGAGGCCATGACGTGGAAAATTGGCAACCACGGTTTTCACATGACTTTGTCGCCACAGGTGCCTCAACTGATCCGTGAAAACGTGCAGGATTGGCTGATCGAATGGCTGGGGGAGCATTCTCTTTCGATCGAGGACGTAGCGACTTGGGCTGTTCACCCTGGTGGCCCGCGCATCTTGAACGCTTTTGGGGAGGCCATTGGTTTGGACAAAGGGGCGATGGATGTTTCCCGCGAGATCCTCGCGCAGTTTGGCAACATGTCGTCGGCGACCCTTCTATTCATTCTTCAGCGACTCCGTCACGCTGGGGCCCCACGTCCTTGTGTCGCAGTGGGTTTCGGACCCGGAATGGTGGTCGAAACCTTGTTGCTACGATAAATGGTCAATGGTAACTAGAACAAGGGCGTTTTCATTACGGATTTTGGGTACGGAGGGTGACAGCTTTCAATACCCCCCCAGCAGGTAACGGACGGTGAAATAGGCCGACACTATTAGGGCTGAATAACCAGCAACAGGGGGTGTTGGGAAGATCAGCGCGAGAAGGCCGCTACTGTAGGCAAGGAGTACGATCGTTGCGACGGCTAGCTCAGGGCGCAGGCGACGATCTCTCAGCGCTCGTTTAGCATCTTTGAAGAGTGGTTCGCCGACCATGAAGAGCACTGGGAAAGCAAGCATCGCCATGGCTAAGCGTTGGGTGAGTGGGTCCGGCCATGGCGCTCCGAAGGCAAAGGCTGCCGTGAGCATCAAGATAATTGGTAACGTCAGAAGCCAAAGCCAAAAGAGACGGCCTTGCTCTTCGCGTCGGCGACCTCTTGTGCGAGCCACGGGAGAGTGAGCTTAATTCCCCGGTCCGGGGTTTAGAGACTTTGAACGCCGCCGTCCTCGATCGCGGCAAAGCGTTCCAGGATCTCGGCCTCTTGGGCAGCAGTGAGATATTCCTCCGCGACAAGAAAGAGAATGTGGTCTTCCTTCAAGAGGTGCTCACGGATCAGGTGGACTATGTAGAGGCCGTAACCACGCAGCATCTGTGCTGCGAATGTTGCGCCTTTCCCCGATTCAAGATCACGGCACTCATTGAGGGACTGCTTGAACTTACTGTTCATGATATTGAGATCTTCATGATCAGCGATTCGGGCGTCGATCCTGAGGTTCTCCGGAGTGAAAAATTCCTTCAGAAATGGGAACAAACAGTCCTCTTCTTTCTGATGGTGAATTGCCATCTCGCTATCAATATAGCTCGCTACTGACTCGATACGATCCAGGACTTCGGGGGTTGGTCCCCGGTCTCCGAGCTGCCGCAGCGCGCCGGAGAGCACATGTAGTTGCTCATCTATCTGGCGATGTTCTGCGCGGAGAATTTCTGTTGGGCTTAGCGGGATGGCCTTGGGGCTGAACTTGGAAGCATCAGGCATAAGAAAGAAGTGACGGTGTGGGCGCGATGGGCACCGAAATCCTGAAAGCAATTTCTAGTATAGTCGTCCCGTTCGCTGTCGGCAATCAAGGGTACTTGATGGCGGTAAGATGCAAGGGTAGCGTGGGCGTGTCCCAATAGGCACGCGCTAATCATATACGTGGAGAATCATGGCTCTTTGGAGGGTCAAGCAGGCGGCAGAGTATCTCGGAATTAGACCCAAGACCCTTTACGAGTGGGTTCGTCTCGGGCGCGTACCTTATCGCAAGATTGGTTTTAACGTGCGCTTCGATCCCGAAGAACTTGATCAATGGATCGAAGGCCAGTCACGAGGTTCCGACTCTGGAGACGCTAATGTGTCGCGATCGGAAGCTCCCGATTCCAAGACCTTATCGAGCCTTGCCATTGCCGCAGCGAGAGTTTTGCGTGACCTTGAAAAAGATGTCGGCACTAGTCTCAGCTTCCCCCAACGTCGCAAACTACTGGAACTAGCAGAGAAGTTAGAACAGGCTACGGCCGATTTGGATTCCTGAGCCTGTGTTATGACTATTTTTGTGTACGGTGAGCTCTGCAAGCCTTTCGTTCTCTTAGAGATTCTCGGTCGCGTTCCTCGCTCGGAACCCGCCCTTCTCGATGGGTTCTCCCGCAAAGTTAAACCGGAAACTGGATATTTACACGCCGTTCGCCCTCCTACCGAACTGATCGCTGGGCTACTACTCAAAAGTATTAAGATGAAAGAACTCGAGAAGCTGGATTGCTTTGAGAATGTCGAGGGAGGGGAGTACGAGCGCCTTAAGGCCGACGTGAAAACGCTCAGGTCGTTGACCAAAAAGACCGCCTGGGTCTATGTTGCGACCTAGATAGTGTGCCGAGGACCCGGCGTTCTTTGGCAAGTTGCTCGGACGAACTATACCCCTAAAGCCTGGTTAAAGTCCGATACTGCCAGTTTTCGTGAGAGGGGAAGCGCCTGACGCTTACACGTTGTCAAGTTTTGCGATGATCTCTCGCATATGCCACTCAACAACTTCGTCGT
>JAYYTT010000071.1:0-3707 GCA_036344375.1 Acidobacteriota bacterium
GGAACGGGCCAAAATGCAAGGTTTTCGGCGTGGCAAGGCCCCGATAAACATGATCCGGCAACGTTATCGCGACGAGATCCGCGAAAACATTTTGGACCAGTTAATTCCCCTGCACGTCGGCAACGAAATCAAGGCACGAGGGCTCAAGCCGATCCACAACCCTATGCTTGAGGATGTCAATTTTGAGCCCGGGCACCCGCTAACATTCACCGCAAAGTTTGATGTACAGCCCGAGGTTGAGATTGCCGGGTACAAAAACTTGGCGGCCTCTAAGATTGTCCGGCCGGTGGAAGACAAAGCTGTCGATAGTGCAGTCAGCAACATGCGGGAGCAAGCTGCCAAGCTCGAATCGGTTGAAGACGGCGGCATACTGGCCGGCGACTACGCCATCGTTAAAATCGCCCTGTTCCCTCGCGACGGCAAGGGTAAGAAGCTTGCCGAGGAAGAACGCTTTGTTCATGTCGGTGAAGAACGCTCGATTCCCTCGCTTAACACACAGCTTGAAGAGCTCAAAAAAGGCGATACGCGCAAGTTCGTCACAAAATTAGGTGAGAGCTACCCGAACGACCTTCTAGCAGACAAGGAAGTTACCTGCCGAGTTGAAGTACAGGAAATCAAGCGCCGGCATCTACCCCCAGTTGACAATGACCTTGCCCGCGATCTCGGCTTCGCTGACCTCAGCGAGCTGCGTGAGAAAACGAAAGAGAACTACGCTGCACACCTGGAAGAAGACGCTCAGCGAGATGTCGCCCGCCAGCTCATGGACCAGGTGATTGCTGCTAACCCAGTGGACCCACCAGAATCACTCATCGAGGCTCGCCTCGATCATTCCATGCAGCGAGCTGCTGAGGATCTCGCCCGGCAGGGTGTCGATCCCCGCCACAGTGTGGACTGGGAGGCCTATCGAGCAGAGAACGAGCCACATGCAAAGCGTGCCGTGACCGAGGAAATTCTGTTCGATGCCATCGTCAATGCTGAGGGAATCGAGATTGAAGATGCTGAGGTCCTCGTTGAGATTGAAAAACACCAGGAGGGACAGCCTGAGGGCACCGCTGCAAGTGTGGCACAACGGATGCGTCAAGATGGCTCGTTCGATGGGCTCAGGCTTGCCATGCTGCGACGTCTAGCTTTAGACCTCGTCAAAAGCCATGCTACGATCGAGACTGTGGAAGCGGGCCCTGAGTCGACCACAGAGGACGGCAGCTAGAAAACAGCCTATTCCACCCCTTATTTTCTCTCACTACATGCGGACCCCACCACCATGCCCCTGATCCCAATGGTCGTCGAGCAGACTGCTCGTGGTGAACGTGCGTATGACATCTATTCGCGCCTGCTGAAGGACAACATCATCTTCGTTGGCAGTGCCATAGATGACGATGTGGCCAACTTAGTGATCGCCCAGCTACTGTTTCTTGAGGCCGAAGATCCCGAAAAAGACATACAGCTGTACATCAACAGTCCTGGGGGATCAGTAACTAGCGGGCTCGCCATCCTCGACACCATGCGTTACATCCGACCAAACGTGTCAACTCTGTGCATCGGCCAAGCAATGAGCATGGGTGCGGTGCTCTTGGCCGCTGGTGAGAAGGGGAAGCGGCTGGCCCTACCGAATTCACGCATCATGCTGCATCAACCTCATGGCGGTATTCAGGGAACTGCTTCAGATATCGAAATTCACACAAGAGAAATCTTGCGTTTGCGTGAACGTATTATCACGCTGCTAGCCTCTTACACGGGCAAGTCACCAGAAGAAATCAACATTGACGCCGACCGAGATTTCGTATTAACGGCACAAGAAGCCGTTGAATATGGAATTGTTGATCAAGTGATCACCGAGCATTCATCTAGCCCCGAGGGACAAGGGGGCTAGCGCCATCGAGGGCTAACCACGTTAGGTAACGAGATGGGTCGAAGTACAACAAACGGGTCTTCTTTGCGATGCTCCTTTTGTTCTAAAAGCCAGAGTGAAGTCCGTAAACTCATTGCTGGACCACACGTCTACATCTGTGATGAGTGCATCGAGATATGCACGGACATCATTGACGAAGAGACCAATGTTGCGGAACGAGAAGGTCAACTCAACCTTCCTGCCCCTCCCGAGATCAAATCGTTTCTTGACGCCTATGTCATTGGGCAAGACGATGCCAAGAAACGTCTCGCAGTGGCTGTATACAATCATTATCGGCGCTCCGAGATGCTTCAGCATCGAAAACGAGATGAGGTGGAACTCTCCAAGAGCAACATCCTTCTGATTGGCTCGACCGGAACTGGCAAGACACTGCTCGCTCAGACGCTTGCGCGTTTCCTTGAGGTGCCGTTCACAATCGCCGATGCAACCACGCTGACCGAAGCCGGCTACGTAGGCGAAGACGTCGAGAACATTATCCTGAAGCTTTTCCAGGCATCGGGATACGACAAGGAGAAAACCGAGCGCGGCATAATCTACATCGATGAAATCGACAAAATCGCCCGTAAGGATGAAAATCCGTCGATCACTCGAGACGTCTCCGGTGAAGGTGTGCAACAAGCGCTCTTGAAAATACTAGAGGGAGTGCAGGCTAACGTTCCGCCCCAGGGTGGTCGTAAGCATCCGCACCAGGAATTCTTCCAGATTGACACCACCAACATTCTGTTCATCGTCGGTGGAGCATTTGTGGGTCTGGAGAAGATCATCCGCAACCGTATCGGCAAACAGGCGCTCGGGTTCACGCCCCACCTCGAGGTCAGCGACCGCAAGGAAAACGACATGCTTCCAATGGCGGAAACAACCGATTTGATTCACTACGGTTTGATTCCGGAGTTCGTTGGCCGTCTCCCTGTAATGGCAACGCTACGAGATCTTAGCAAGGAAGATCTCGTCACTATCCTCGCCCAACCCAAGAATGCCCTGACGAAACAATATGAGAGGATGTTCGAGTTTGAAGATGTCACCCTGACCTTCACAGACGATGCCCTTGAAGCAATCGCGGAGCGCGCCATGGCCCGTGGCATCGGTGCACGCGGGCTACGTGCCATCATGGAAGACTTTATGCTCGAAATCATGTACAAGCTTCCCGGTGATACCGAGGTTAAAGAATGTGTCGTTAGTCGCAAGGTTGTTGAGAATGAGGTCGACCCACTCGCGGTAATGCGGAAGGCTGGTTAGCTAATCGTGACGGCGCCACGATCCAGGAATTCGCGAAACACACTGAGTCGCTAAGTCATTGCGGCTCGTACCAGACAAGGATAAAATTCTTTTCATCGAAGTTCCCCCCGTAGTTTTCTCTCGAGATCCCTGAACCGAACAGGTATTCGTATGTCCAAGCGAACCCAAGGCGAGTATCAGACGCTGCCGCTTCTACCACTGCGGGACGTCGTTATCTTTCCCGGGATGATGATGCCATTCGTGGTAGGCCGGGCCCGGTCGGTAGCCGCCTTGGAACGAGCCATGGAATCAGGCAAGCGCCTGTTTCTCGCTGCTCAACGCGATGCTGAGATCGATGATCCCGAGGCCACCGAGGTTTACGGTGTGGGAACGATCGCGATGATCGTACAAAGCCTGAAACAACCCAACGGCAACATCCGCGTACTTGTCGAAGGTGTACAACGTGCACAAGCTATCGAGTTTACGGAAGAAGACACATTTCACGAGGTCGTAGTAAAACCACTAGTTTCCGCGGACGCGGCCCCTGAGGTTCACACCAAGACCAAGGCGCTCACGCGCCTGT